>CAZXSQ010000029.1:13076-23796 GCA_964643335.1 uncultured bacterium | reverse complement strand
ATGCCAGCAACGGCGGAACCATCGACGGCAATGAAATTACCTGGGAACTCACCACCGGACTCAGATCGGTTTCCTACACCGCTACTGCCTCAGAAGGTGCAGCCGATATATTTAAAGGCAACCTGGATGGAATCATTACCGCAGGAGATATTAAAATCACTGTTTTGGGCGGTTCTGTAGGCGAATTCGATTTCCACGGGGATATTGGTGCTACCGGAGTCGAAGGTGAAGCGTCCTTCCAAGATGATGAATACCTGATACGCGGTGGTGGCGCCGATATTTGGGGTACAGCCGATGGTTTCCATTTTGTCTTTGATGAACTCACCGGTCCTTTCATTATGCGTGGAAATGCCATCGTCTTTGCCTTAGATAGCGGCAGCGATTGGGTCAAAGGGGGATTAATGGTCCGCAACAACCTCTCTGCTGGGTCATCCTATGCTTATAATCTGGTGCGCACCAATCTGGAAATGACTTCTCAAGCCCGTGCCGCCCAAGGTGATTCTGCATTTACAGTGCATGGTTTGGTTGGAGATCAACTCGGTGATATGGAAATTGAGCGTGTAGGAAATGTAGTCAATTTCTATTATATGAATTTGGATGGTGAGAGAGAGTCCTTCGGATCAGTTGAATTGGAAGACCTGGAAGATCCTGTTTATGCAGGGTTAGCCTGTACTTCTCATTCCCTGGGCAATTTAAGCGAATTGGTTATGGTTAATGTTGATGTCGAACTGTTGGATTACAGCGCTTCCCGCGTAATTAGCACTCCGGAAGAAGCTGGCCTCATGTTTGGCGAGAGCGCCGATGTCACAGTTAAAATCTTCTTCCGTGATTCCCAGGATGTAAATGTTACTGAAACAATTCCTGACGGCTGGGTTGTTTCCGAAATTGATACCAGTCATGGTGAGGCCAACGTCAATGGCGACGGAGATATTGAATGGACCATTAGCGGCCACCAAGGCGATGCTCACATGAGCTATAAGGCTGCCGCTCCGGAAGTATCCGATTCGGCAGTCATTCGCGCCGAAATTTCCGGCTCTGCCAACGGCAACGATATCGAAGGCCAAACTCAACTTATGGCTCGCGGTTTTGTTCCACAAGAAATCATCGAGCAACAAGATATCGAATCCAATGTCGAAGGATTTTGGAACTTTGATGATTGGGATGGCTCTGTCGCTGCTGATGCATCCGCCAATGACTATGCCGCGACCATTTCCGAAGGGCAACCGGTTTCAACTCATGATGCCATCATAGGAGAGGCCTTGGAATTTGACGGCGATTCCAGTCTAACAGTAGGTTGGACAGGTATACAAGGCGATACCCCAAGAACTATCGCCCTATGGATGAAAACTTCCACCGACAGCGGTCCGATTTTCGTGAGTTGGGGAAATAATGTTGAAGGTGAAAAATGGCATTTCCGTATCAATGACAACGCCGGGAATGGAAACGTGAACGCTATCCGTACAGAATTCGCTGGTGGCAATCAAACCGTGGCAACTACACCAGTCAATGATGGCGAATGGCACCATATTGCTTCTGTGTTCGAAGGACAACATCCGCAGGACGTTGTACATTATGTGGATGGACTTTATGATCCGAACACCTGGTCGGTTAAACCTGAAACCATCATCAATACACTCTCTGATGATACTCATAATGTTTTCATAGGGAGTAGTAACACAGGTGGCAGGAAATTCTCCGGAATAATGGATGAAGTTCGCATTTTCAGCCGTGCTTTAAGTGCTGAGGAAATCCAGGCCTTGTACCTCTCCGAAGGCGGAGAACCCCCAACTTCCGTCAATGACTATATGCTATACTAACCATATGTTGAACAACATATATGATAAATTCCCGGTGTCCAATACGGATACTGGGAGTTTTTCTAAGGCAGATAGCCAGAGTATGCAGGTAGCAATCAAACCTGAACGGCCTTAAGATTTTCCTGCAGGATTTTGTAATTTGGCATATGCGAATTGGCTACATCTAAACCATGCTGTAAAACATAGGTATATGCTTTTTGCTGTGGGGTTAATTCTGCTTCTTTCAATGATTCATCATAATATGAATCGAATACATTACCCTCATTTCCCAGCATAATGGCTACCTTCATCGCCACCAAACCAATTCCCGCCTCTCTGGCCTGCTGCAAAACCGGCTGCAAGTCTTTCAAACTTTTTGTGTTTTCGGATAATTTTTTTAATTGATAATCATACCACCCGGCTGGGGTTATGGCGGGCATAATGACATCATAGCAACCCGTTTCAATGGCCGC
The DNA here is from genome assembly GCA_964643335.1 of uncultured bacterium. Lineage (GTDB taxonomy): Bacteria > Hinthialibacterota > Hinthialibacteria > Hinthialibacterales > Hinthialibacteraceae > CAZXSQ01. The sequence continues at coordinate 21,527 of CAZXSQ010000029.1, read as the reverse complement.
CTCGATGACTGCCTGGGCATTTTTATGAGTACTAATTCCATAATATCCAACTTTACCGGCTTGTTTAGCCTTCAGAAACGCATTATAAAGTTCTTCGTTTTTGACAAATCCGGTGTCATCAATGCCCATAATCATATAGCAATCGATATAATCTGTCTCTAATGCCTGTAAGCTTTTATCCAATTGACCGGTATATAATTTAGCGGCTTCCTTGCCTTGATGCGGTTGAATCTGTTGATTCGGCCAACCCATATTCGCCGCTTTCGACGTGATCCACACCTCATCACGGTGTTCTTTGAGAAACGGAGCCAGGTGATGTTCACTATCCCGGTATGGGCGGCCGGTATCGAAATAATTGATGCCCGCTTCAAAAGCGACATCCAACAGTCCAACGGCATTTCCGCCCATTAGCGCCGCCCCGCAGCCAAAAATCAAACGGCTGCACATAAAGTTGGTTCGCCCTAATTTGCGGTAAGTCATCGATGGTCTTTCATTCCGGTGAATGCGCTGGCTTTCTTCACTTTTCTCGGAAGCCTCTGCTGTTTTCAGCAGACTGTTCCCTCCGGCTGTTGCCGCGGCGGAAATCTGCAGAAATGTGCGCCGGTTTAGTGAATGTGAATCCTTCTTTGACATGGTATTTATCCTCCTTGAATTGGATAATCCGTAGGGGCGGTTCGCAAACCGCCCCTACGGATTATCCTTGACGCGGCGGACTGACCGCTCTCCTTGGGGATCTATGTACTTTGATACCTTAATCCCGCTGGCATTAGTTTACGCTCGATGGCTTCAAATAACCCCTGTACGGCCAGGGCCATTAAGGCCGCTGGAACCGCTCCCCGCATAATTAAACCGATATCATCCAGCCGGATACCGGTTAGAATTGGCTGTCCATAACCTCCCGCTCCAATCAATGCGGCTAAAGTAGCGGTTCCAATATTGATGACAGCGGAAGTCTTGATTCCGGCAAGAATGGCACGTAAAGCCAGCGGCAGTTCTATCCGCGATAACAGCGACAGGGTTGGCAGTCCAAGCGCCTCAGCCGATTCCCGGATTGAACCAGGGATGTCGTGCAATCCCGCATGAGTGTTCCGCACAATCGGCAGTAAACTATACAAAAACAAAGCCATTATCGCCGGCAAAGTACCGATCCCCATCAACGGAATCATAAAGACAAACAAAGCCAATGACGGAATGGTTTGCAATATACCAACCGCACCTAAAATTACCTGTCCGAACACATGGATCTTGGCCGCCAGAATCCCCAGCGGTACAGCAAGTAAGATAGCCCCGGTGAGCGATATGGCCACCAGAACCATATGTTCTTTTGTCCGCCGCCACAAAAGTTCATACGATGTTTTCATTTTAGTTTGAGTCTTTATGTTAAACGTTTTTTGAAGAAAGTTGGAGGCGACTTTTTCTTCAGATTGCCGGCCGATTTTCACGTTCGAATTCAATGTCATCATTTTTTCTTCAGAAAACTTACCTTCCAGTTTGGCAAGTTGCTGTACGGCTCCCGATACTCTTTCAACCAAATCCGCGCGGTATAAATAAATAGCGTTGTACTCCGGAAAATGTTTCAAATTGTCTTCTAATAAGGTCAGGTCGTAATATTTGATCTCGGCATCGGTGGCATACGTATCGATGACATCAATTTTGTTGTTGGCAATGCCGCGATAAGCCAGGTCGTGATACATCCCTTTGACATTGGTCTGGGGTAGATTGTAATGTTCCTGCAAAGTGGGCCAGCCATCTTCACGATCCATGAATTCGTTGGAAAAACCGAATTTTAAGCCGGGATGGTCTTTCAAATCGGATATCTTTTTTATCCCGAGTTTTTTAGCTCGTTCTTTGGTCATCCCCAAAGCATATGTGTTGTTAAATCCTAATGGCTCGGTCATCCTGAAGCCATATTCATGAATGGCCTGTTTAATTTCCTTCTGTGTTTTTAAGTTCTGATCGGCAAGAATCTCATGGGCTATTGTTCCTGTGTATTCGGGATAAATATCCACATCACCGTTTTTCAAAGCACTCCACAAAAAGCGGGTACCGCCAAGTTCTTCACGATGATGCACGGGGAAGCCATCATGCCGGATCAGCTGCGAGGCAATCTCACCCAAAATAACCGACTCTGTAAACGTCTTTGATCCCACAACAATTCGCCGGATTTTTCTCTCCTCGGCTGAAGATACCGAAAAAACAACGTTTAGCATTAATAATAAGATTAGAGATTTTCTTTTCATGCTTTCTGCTCTTGGAGGCTTTCTAGTGTACTTCGCTGGGCATTGATAAAACGCTCGACAAAGGAATTAACCGGCCGATTCATCAAATCATCCAATGAGCCGACCTGCATGATCTTTCCGTCGCGCAGTAATATAATGTGATCCCCAAAATAACCTGCTTCGGCAAGATCATGCGTAACAAGGACAACGGTTTTTTGTAGATTCTGAAAGATGTCTTTTAAATCCGTCTGCAGTTCCGCGCGAATCATGGGATCGAGCGCCCCCAACGGTTCATCCATCAGCAGCACATCCGGGTCAAGCATCAAAGCGCGCATCAAGCTAACCCGCTGCTGCTGACCGCCCGATAAAAACGCCGGATAACGATCCAAGCCGTCTTTAGGGAAATGAGTCAAGTCTGCTAGTTCATCTAAACGTTTGTCTATTCTCTCTTGATCCCAATTTAAAAATTTCGACATCAACGTTGTGTTACCTCGCGCTGTCAGATGGGGAAAAAGCCCACCATCTTGAATGACATAGCCCATCTTTCGCCGCTGCTCCAGAATTTTGGAAGGATCTAGTTCTTCCCCTTCAAAAATAACGGTGCCAGTTGTTGGATCGGTGAGACCGATCAAAAGCCGCAGCATGGTTGATTTGCCACAACCACTCGGCCCTAACAGCACCGTAGTACTTTCAGTTTTGATCTCCAAATCCATCTCGGCCAAGGCTCTGGTTTGACCAAAAAATTTTGACACACCTTTAAGTTCAAACATTATCCACACTTATATCTTTTTTTACAGTGTAACTCAACTATTTGATATTTGGAATTGAAACTATTGATTAATGGTGGGAGTATAAAACCATTTCAAAATAAATTCACCATGGGGATACAATTCTATGATTATTTGCTTCACAATACACTTCAAAACAGACAGCCAATTCTCATCCTTGGAGGTATATAACTGTGAATAATAAAATGGATAAAATGAAAAGAAGAGATTTTCTACGCTCCTCCACAATTGGGTCAGCCGCAATCGGAAGCGGTATCGCTGCGTCCTTAAAAGAACAATCAGCCATTGCCAGCGAAAATGTAAAACCTCCTAATATTGTATGGATCTGGTGTGACAACCTGGCTTATCAGGATTTAGGTGTATATGGGAATAAAGAAATCAACACTCCCGTAATTGACCGTCTAGCCACCCGAGGCGTCCGTTTAACCCAATATTACATCGCCCATACAGTCTGCAGCCCTTCACGAGCTGCCTTGTTGACAGGCCGCCAGCCTTTCCGTACCGGAATCGTAGATGTACTCCGCCCAGACAGCCCAACTGGCATCCCCAAAGATGAAATTACCTTGGCCGAAGTGTTGCGCGACAGAGGCTATGCCACTGCCGCCTTCGGCAAATGGCATTTAGGCGACCGCACGCCTTATCTACCCACCCAACACGGTTTTGATTCCTATTTTGGACTGCCTTACAGCATGGATATGCTTCCAACAATTTTGTACAGAGACAATGAGATCATTGATTATCTGGACGGTGACAAAGTCCAGGATATAACCGAGCGCATGGTTGATGAAGCAATCGGATTTATTGACTCGAATAAAGATCGCCCCTTCTTTATGTATTTCTCTCACACCTTGCCCCACCCGCCTATTAATCTGCCGCCTGAACACCGTTCTTCGGATGCATCTGCCGAAGCTTTATATCGCGACGCCATTGAATACATGGATTATGAAACCGGACGAATCATCGATTCATTAGAACAGCTGGGATTGACCGAAAACACATTGATAGTATTCAGCAGCGATAATGGCCCCATGGCCAAAGGTGGGAATACCGGCGGCCTGCGTGGTAGAATCCGCGATTCTTATGAAGGTGGTATCCGTGTACCATTTATCGCCAGCTGGCCGGGTAGAATTCCAGAGGGAAAGGCCGTCGACACTCCAGCAATTGCTTATGATGTTTTCCCCACCTTAACCCATCTGGCCGGAAGCACATTGCCGAGTGACCGCATTTACGATGGCCAGGATATTTGGCCTGTGCTAACCGGCAAGGGAGAATTCAATCGTGAAAAACCTTTCGTTTGGGTTTACCTCGACAATGTCACTTCTGTTCGGGATGGAAATTGGAAATTTCATGTCGCCCGGCGCAGCCAAAAGTTAGACAAACCCGAGTTGTACAACCTTGAGAAGGATCCGTATGAATCCAACCCGGTCAACGGCGACCATCCGGAAGTTGTAGCTCGTTTAGAAAAGCTGGTTCAAGATTTTCAAAAAGACTTGCCCAAAGTCTGGAGGCTGCAATATCCGGTCATGGATCCGCAAAAAAGAAAAAGTGGAGTGAGACGAGAATAATTGACCCTGCGAACTATCACAACCATGGTAGAGTTTTTCAAAAGAGCGTTATAAGATAGTTGCAATGACGAAAAGGGAGAAAAATCTATGCAATCAAATAAAAAATCACACAAAAACCGAGGAAGCATCACCCGCCGAGAATTATTTCAATTCGGTGGAATCACACTTGCTGGTCTATGTATGACCGATTGGTTTACCGTCAATCAATTATATGCCGCCAATTCATCCAATAACGATAAATATGATGCGTTGAACCGTTTTCCGCGTATGGTTCAGGAATTTTTTGTGAGAAAAGTGCGGGAAGCTGAACAGGAAAATCTTAAAATAAAAGCGGATTTAAAAACCAAAGAAGACGCTCAAAATTATGTTAAAGCCGTACAACGAAAAATACAAGAATCCTTTGGCCCTTATCCCGAAAAAACGCCACTCAATCCACGCATCACCGGCGTGGTCCAACGCGATACATACAAAATAGAAAAACTGATTTTTGAAAGCCGTCCTGATTTTCTAGTCACAGCCAATCTGTATATTCCAAAAGGCCGAAAGTTCCCTCTTCCGGGGGTAGTGGGTACATGTGGTCACTCGCATAATGGTAAAGCCTCCGAAGCCTATCAATCCTATGCCCAGGGACTGGCACGAATGGGCTATGTCGTGCTGATTTACGATCCTATCGGCCAGGGTGAACGGCTGCAGTATCCGGACGAAAATCTGAAATCGCGTATCGGCGTCGGCGTGCGTGAACACCTTTATGCTGGCAATCAACAATTCCTGGTGGGTGATTTCTTCGGAACCTGGCGGGCATGGGACGGCATCCGCGCGCTGGACTATTTGATCACCCGAGATGAAGCCGATCCTAAAACCGTCGGTGTGACAGGCAATTCCGGAGGCGGTACCATGACAACCTGGCTTTGTGGTGTGGAACCACGCTGGGCTATGGCCGCTCCCAGCTGTTTTGTCACCACCTTCCGCAGAAACATGGAAAACGAACTCCCTGCAGATACTGAACAATGCCCACCCAAAGCCCTGGCGTTAAGATTGGACCACGATGATTTCATCGCTGCCCAAGCGCCCAAACCGGTTATTCTGCTTGGCAAAGAAAAAGATTACTTCGACGCGCGCGGCCTGGAAGAAGCGTACTCACGACTGCAAAATCTCTATGGACTTCTTGACGCCAAAGACAACATTGGTCTGTTCATCGGCCCAACTTATCATGGATATTCACAAGAAAATCGTGAAGCAATGTACCGCTGGTTCAATAAGGCTACACAGGTATCCGATGCCAAATCCGAACCCGAGATCGTCATCGAAGAAGACGAAACACTTTGGTGCACCCCTAACGGACAGGTCTGTGAATTAAACTCACGAACAGTTTTTTCATTTACAAAAGAAAAATCGGTCATGCTGTCCAAATTACGCAAAAGATTGACCAAAGAGGATTTAAAAAATATTCTTATAGATACCTTAAATCTTCCGGTAAGAAAGGGATTCCCCGACTACCGCATTCTTCGCAGTATCTCAGCGCGCGATTATCCAAAATCCCATTTCGTCACCTATGCTGTCAATACCGAACCGGACATCCATGCTTTGGTTTACCGGCTGACTGATAGCCGTTGGTACTCCCGCCCGCCGCGGGGGCAAGAACGTGCCGTACTCTATGTTTCCCATCTTTCCAGCGATGAGGAACTGCGTGAAGAACCATTGATTCGGGATATTATCGAAGAGGATCCCGACATGCCTTTCTTTACCTGCGACGTGCGCGGCATTGGAGAATCCAAACCCAATACTTGCAGAGCGGATTTCTTCAATCCATACGGCCCTGACTATTTCTACGCCATCCATTCAATAATGTTGGATTATCCTTACGTGGGACAAAAGACTCACGATGTTCTGCGCGTATTAGATTTTTTGAAAAAATATGGACATACAAAAATCCACTTAATCGGGAAAGGCTGGGGAGCAATCCTAGCAACTTTCGCCTCCGTGCTTTCTGATCAGGTGGTGCAGGTTACATTGAAAAATGCATTGAGCTCGTACACGGATATCGCCAATTCGGAGGAGTACAACTGGCCTCTATCAACCTTGTTCCCCCACGTATTGGAAAAATTCGATCTCCCTGATTGCTATCAGGCATTGCAGGATAAACAGCTGCGTCAAATTGATCCTTGGGGTGCAACCCCTCAATACAGATCGTGATTGATAACTCACATTATGGGTAGATCAAGCGTCCCCGCTTGTGCCGTTTATCAACAAACAACGCAGGCGGGACTGGATGGATTATGTGCCAAGGGTGTGTTGTTTACACCCTTGACGACACACCGCAAGGGTACAAACAACGTACCCTTGGCACCCGCGCTCTAACTCTACCCACAGATAGATGCATGGGTAGCGAGCAAGCGTCCCGCTTTCAAGACAACCCCTCAAAGGCGCAGGCGAGGACGCCTGCTCTTGGTTTTGTTTTGTTTTCATAAAACAAATAAACGAACAAGGAGTTTGAATCAATGGCGTTGACATCAAAAGAACGCCTGTTAAAAACATTGCGGCGCGAACCAGTGGATCGGGTTCCCGTTTCTACCTATGAATTACTGCCATTTGGAGCCGATCCATGGTATGAATCCCAACCAAGCTATCAAGAGTTGCTCGAGTACATCGCCACCCACACCGACATTCTTTACATGTGGGAAGGAAACGCCAAAAACAAATTTCAGTGGGACGAAAAACAAAAAACCTGGTCAGAAGGCTATCGAAACTTTCAACAGGATATCATCCACACACCCAACGGCGACTTATCCTGCACGACTCGACGTGATGAAGGACTCCATACGGTTTGGACTGTGGAACATATCTTTAAATCACTCGATGATGCCGAAACCTATTATTCCCTGCCCTGGGAATTTGACGGAGTGGACATGAAACAGTTTCACGAGAGCAAAAAACGCCTGGGGGATCGTGGAATCATGCTGTGTGATACGATGGATCCCGTCTGCGCTTTAGCTTACGGTATGGGATTCGAAGAATTCATGATCAGCGCCTGGCAGGATAGAGAGAGAATGAAAAAATGCATGGATATCATTCTTGAACGTCTGCTGATAGCACTCCGCTATCAACTCGAACAAGGGGCCGGCCCTCTATGGCGCATTTACGGGCCGGAATACATCAGCCCGCCTTACTTTCCTACTGAAGCGTTCAAAGAACTTGTTGTTGAATATGACAAACCGCTGGTTGATCTTATTCATGAATACGGTGGATATGCCCGTCTGCATTCACACGGCCGGGTGAGTCAACTGCTTGACTATTTCGTCAAAATGGAAGTGGACGCCACCGATCCTTTGGAACCCCCGCCGCAGGGCGATGTGGATTTAGCTGAGGTAAAAAAGAAATACGGGGACGACTTGATCTTATTCGGCAATATTGAACTGTCTTTTTTGGAATACTGGGAACCCGGGGATGTGGTAGATTATGTCAAAAATAGCATAGACGCTGCGGCTGAAGGCGGGGGCTATGCCGCCATGCCGACCGCGGCCCCCATCAATGCGCCTTTATGGGATAGAACTAAAGAGAATTATTACCGTTTTATCGATACCGTCCTTGAATATGGTAAATACTAACATCCTTTTTATGTTCAACGATGCCAGAAGACCTCTGCGTAATCCGATTTCGCATTGCCGGGCACATACGTCGTTATATTTCCATTGCTGATAAGCCCATTGGTCATGTCATATTTACCTGAATCTAGCCCCGGTCCTGCACTGACATTCCAACCAACATATTGGGGGTAAGTATGAACATACCCTTCTGCCCGCGTAGGATTAAAACTCATAATCGGTTCCCAGTGAATGGTCCATTGGGCATACGGGCTGATTTGTTTGGCGTTGTCTGGTA
>CAZXSQ010000029.1:7881-13066 GCA_964643335.1 uncultured bacterium | reverse complement strand
CATGTTTTCCGCCGTAGCCAGCGACCGGTGATCCGCAAGCACTCGCGAAATCTTGGCTTTAATTTGAGCCTGCAAAAAATTAGGGACGGCAATAGCGGCCAGTATTCCTATTATGGCAACAACAATCAGAAGTTCGATCAATGTAAACGCTTTCTTCATTGTCACTTAATCTCTCTTCTGCACGAAGTTATCTGATCTCTTTTTTTATATCAGATCAGCTTTTCTGTGCAAAGTTTTCAAACAGTTCATGATAAAACAAATATAAATCATTTCACTACACACTTCAACCACCTTTCTAAAAAAGAAACATCAAGTCTCCAGCCCGTAATCGAACGCCCCCGCCTTTATAGTTCCGGTAGGGCACAGGCGTTCCCGCCTGTGCTGTTCAACCAAAAAATTAAAAAAAACTGAAACATTCACCAACAGGTAGAATATATATACAGGATGAGGCTAAATAACCTTCATCCCAATTTTATTCGATAGAAAGAGAAAGGAGTTTCAGCATTGATGAGTAAGTTGCACAAAAATTGTTTTATGATCCTGTTGTTCTGTTTATTCAGTTTGGCCACAGTCATGCAGCCCAATTCTACAGCCGCAGCGCCAGTGAACTTCACATTTGATGTGGTTTATGAATCGGACACACCGATTTTCGGTTTGGCCATTGGTGATTTTAATCCCTCTTTTGAGGGGGACGAGGCAGCCTGTCTGGTTAATCCCAGCAATGTGATTGAGTTGATCCCAGGCGATTGGTACTCAACCCAGATATTTTCCAGCACCGATGCCATCATGCAAATGACAAACCGGCCCACCATCGATATCGGTAATGTCATGGGCGGTGAAACCAACGAAGTCATTGTTTGCGGCAACAATTTTGTTACCGTAATCTATGAAGCCATGGAGCAATGGAACACCACCCGGATTTATGACAAATCCGATCTAGCCGGCTCTTTGTGGGGAGCCCGAGCAGGTGATTATGATTACAGCCGCCCCGGTGAAGAAGTGCTGGTCATATTCGAAACCGTGTTTGATTTCAGCATCGCCGATTTGGTCTATGAACAAGATTTTGAATGGTTCACAAAAACCATTTATGGTCAGGAAGTGGGCATGGATTCCGCCGCCGGAGAATTTGATCCCAATCGTGAAGGTACAGAAATCGTGATTACTACTGAAATGGGTCCAACCTATGAAATCACTCCACCTGAAAACGGTCAAACCGAAGACCATTGGCCAAAAACAACCCTGTGGGACGATATGGATGACGCTGGCTGGGTGGTAAAAATCGCCGACGTTACTCCAGTCAATCCTGGAAATGAGCTGGTTTATGGTTCCCGCTACAACAATAAAATCATGATCTCCTATCCCAATCCAGACGGTTCGGGAAACCACATTCGAGAAACACTCTTCCAGGGAGAAACCGGCGGCGAACTCCGGCCCGGCAACATGTGGGATATCGCTATCGGCGATGTGCTGCCAGACATCCCTGGAAATGAAATTCTGGGTGTTGATGACAACGGTTCGGTTTATCTACTCTGGCTTGAAAACGGCGAATGGCAAAGTGATACAATCTGGCAAGACCAAAACGCCCTCTACGCAGTCGCCGCCGGTGAATTGATCCCAAACAATCCCGGGATGGAAATCCTCGTAGGCGGAATGTCGCAAACAGTAACAATGTTCCAAGCCAAACCCACATCTGCAGTCAATAGCTGGCAACTGTACGAATAACCATTGGCGAAGTTGCACAAAGTTAGAAATTCTACAAACCTATTCACAAACAAAATTATCTACAACGCATAAGGTGGGCTTAAAGCCGCAAAGCGGCTTAGCCCACCACTCCAACTTCAAACCCATCATTCGTTTCTAAGAAATTTATTTTTTGATAAATTTACAAAATTTAACTTGACAAAATTTTATTTTTATTGTTAAGATTAATTTGATTTATTAAAATTACACGAAAGGATGTATTAAAAATGATAAAGAAAATTATTTATATATTCCTTTTGTTTATGGTCTGTGTGGCTCTTTTGGGATGTTCAACTATAAGGAAACCTGGTTTCCCCATTCAATCTTTTAATACAAGAAAGGATGTTCAGGTTCTTGAGAGCAACTATGGAACTCACCATGTGATCGAAGAGTACAATAAAATTAGAGATGAAGAAGAAAGGGGAAAATTGCGTAATCGGATAATTCGTGGCCGTATCGCTCTTATTGATCTTAATTATATGCAATTTGTAGGCGAATTTTCTTCCACGAAACAAGCCCTGGATACAGTTACCAACTGGGCATTAACCGGAGTAGGTTTGGCGGGTACAGCAGTCAGTTCAGCAGCCGCAAAGACTACTTACGCCGCTATTTCTTCTGGGCTTTCGGCGTCTAAATTAGCAATCGACAAAAATTATTTTTACGAAAAAACAACCCCAGTGCTTATTACAAGCATGAACGCAGAGAGGAAAAAAGTTCTCGTTACCATTCTTCAAAATATGGAAAAAAGTACGCATCAATACCCATTATCCTCCGCTCTTTCTGACTTATACCAATATTACCTTGCTGGCACATTTGTAGGTGGATTACAATCCATTCAAGAAGATGCAGGTGAAAAAGTAAGTGAATTTGAAATTGTTTTAGACAAGCTGAGAACTTCCGAGTTTGTAGAACCTGAAAAACAAAACAGGATCGACAAAATTCTTGATCATATTGAAAATTTAAGTAATGAAAAAGCAATAAATCTTGTAACTAATCCTCCAGTAAATCTTGATTCAAGTATGAATCTCATAGTCCAAACAAGAGATCCTCAAAATAAAAGATTTAAAAACGGAAGTACCGCAAAAAGTGTACTAAAACAAATAGTCACAATAGGACAACGTTCAGAAGAGGTTCTTAATAGTTGGGAAAAAACTCTGGGTATCGAATCTCAGAATAACGAAAACCAAGAATAACATGGAGGATATTATTATGCCTGCAACAGTTAAGACAGTGGAATATTTTGAAAAAGATATTAAAAAAGAAAAAATTGAAAGAGAACGTGATTTGAGAATCAAAGCAGGTGCTATTCGAAGCAAGATTAAAGAAGAACCCAATAGATGGGTATTGACAAGCGAATGGAATGTTATTGGGGAACAATAAAATATAGTTCTTCATTAGCAGGAGGAAAAAATGTCCACATCCATCACCTTAAATCAAGAACTTCGCGAAGAATACACACATCTCTTCAACACGTGCTCTATAAATCCTGATAAAATAAATGCTGTTAACCGTCTGGCCGATCGAATTTTTAATAAACAAGAGCGTTATCAATCAATCAGTGGAATCACAGGAGTTCCCTGGCTTGTGACCGCCGCCATCCACGCTATGGAATCAAGCCTGAAATTCGACCGGCACCTTCACAACGGTGATCCACTTCATTCCAAAACCACCCATGTGCCGGCGAACCGTCCACCCGGTCAACCGCCTTTCTCCTGGGAAGAATCTGCTATGGATGCTCTGAGATACGACGGTGTTGCGGGTTGGGCAGACTGGACTCTGCCAGGGACTTTGTTTAAACTCGAGGCCTATAATGGTTGGGGGTACCGCAAATATCACTCTGATACTCTCACCCCCTACCTCTGGTCTTTCTCCAATCATTATACCAAAGGGAAATATGCTTCAGACGGTAAGTTTGATCCCGAACTAATCTCAAAACAATGTGGTATTGCCACCCTCTTCAAATTACTGGAAGAACGCGGAGTTGTCGTATTCGAGGATGAGCAGCCCATTCCGTCATATGCGGAAGCGGAATCCCCTCCTTATCCTGGACATCTCATTCAACAAGGTGAGGAAAATAGTGGTTACGTTCGCTTGATCCAGAGTCGTCTTAACCAACTTGGTTGCGCTAATCCACCATTGGAAGCCGATGGCGATTTCGGCAGCAGGACCGAGGTTGCAGTGCGTATGTTTCAGGCCCGAAGCGAAGACAGCAACGGTGAACCGCTAATGATCGATGGGATTGTTGGTCCTATTACTTGGGAAACGATGTTCGGTGAAGGTTCATTGCCGCGTGTTCATGCCCGTCCTTCCCAATCACCGTTGTTGGCCAAAGTACTGGAAATAGCCCGTAACGAAATCGGTGTACTGGAAGATCCGCCAGGTTCTAACCGTGGCCAAAGAATCGAAGAATATTTGGCGAGTACAAGGCTCGGAGGCGGCTACCCTTGGTGTGCCGCGTTCGTCTATTGGTGTTTCGAGCAAGCAGCCTACAAACTTGGCATTGACAATCCCTGTATCAACACAGCCGGTGTACTTGATCATTGGAATCGAGCAGGACAGGAAGGCAATAGACGCATCACTCACACCCAGGCCAATGCCGACCCCCAATTAGTTCACCCCGGAATGATCTTCATTATTGACACAGGCGACCCTGGCGGAGCAGGCCACACAGGCCTTGTTGAGCGAGTCGAAGGCGGAAAACTCGTCACGATAGAAGGAAATACCAACGAAGGAGGCGGAAGAGAGGGCATTGGTGTTTTTCGCCGCAACGGACGCAAAATCAATAGAATTAATAAAGGATTCATCGACTATGGCCGGGCATTGGGTTGAGAAAGGTCAATAATGGAGGCTGGATGGCAAGGGCAAGACCGCTTGCGGTCAGCCCTTGCGGGTAGTGATACCTAGTGCCACTTACGTCAAAGGCTGGCTTCGCCTTGCCTTTGGCACCCGGCTGTACGGGGCTGGAGTAAGAGTTTTAATGATTACAAGTGAATTAACTTTGATGTTTTATTTGAATTATCCATGATTTAAACATTGGTATTGCTCCGGCGTATTGGTTGCACACGCATGTAAGTAAGTGAACGCCACAGCCACTCAAATGGTCCAAAGCGGAAATATTTCATCCAAAGGACTGAATAGCCTATCTGAATCATAAATATTGAAAAAACATATATTAATTGTTGGTAGCGTTCAAGGTAACCATAATAACCCAAACCATGACCGTAGAAAAACAACGTACTGAATATCGATTGCATCAGGTAATTGGTCAACGCCATCTGCCCAGTGGCTGAAAGACCTAGTACCAACCACGGTATCTTGCCATTTTTAACTAACAATACTAGAAGACCAATCCATAGCAGGCTGATTAACGGAGCCGAAAATAAATATAGAGGTTTGCATAATATGCTGTATAGTTGAAAATCCCAACCAGACTGATAGAGAACTA
>CAZXSQ010000029.1:0-7871 GCA_964643335.1 uncultured bacterium | reverse complement strand
CAATATCCACAAAGGTCATTGGCATTCCCAGGAATAATCCCACGAGGATAAAATTTCGGTAAAGACGATGATGTCTGGAACCACTCAATACACCCCACTTTAAGAATGTCATACCAAGAAGCATCATGGCAGTAACTTGGATGATACGGCCATCATGAAAAAAATTTGTAAATTGTACCCAATACGCAAGAGAAAATCGCAATTCCATCTGATCTGTATAACCGCCACGATAGGTGTCAAGGAAGTATTGGTTGGTGGCATTTGTTACTAGCCAGTTTTCTTCGTAAGCGGTTTTCAGTGCTTTATCACTATCAAGTTGATAAATTTCCCATCCATGCTCAAGTGTAATACCTATATAAATCAAATGACAAACAATTGCCAGAAATAACAATTTTCGCGGAGAAAGGTTTCGGAGCCAATAAAGATACACGGCACACATCGCATAGCGTATCAACACATCCCCCCACCAAATTAAGTATGCATGAACCAAACCCATTAGCCCCATCACAAGAGTCCGACGGTAAAAGATAAATACAGGATTGCCTCCGCGTTCTTCGATCCGCGAGTTTATGAGGACGATTCCTGCTCCAAAAAGCATGGAGAAAATACTGATGAATTTAGAGTCAAAAAAAAGATGACTTACACACCAAACGGCATAGTTAACGCCAGTAATGTCTCCATAATTCTCAGGATTGTAACTCGGAGGTTGCGCGAACACTTGAATGTTCATCATCAATATTCCTAGCACCGCCATACCACGGAGGGCATCCAATGATTGAATCCGTCTTCGCTGTTCAACGGGAGCTATTAGACTGATGGGTGAAGTCGTTGCCATGAGGAGAACGTTCCTGTCATTGATTGGGCGGGTGGCAAGGGTGTGTCTTTTACACCCTTGACAAGTTTTTCACAAAGGTTTAAACGACGTACCCCTTTGTTATGCATATATCAATCGGCCCTTAGGTTTGGGGATCGGACGCTCAAGTTCACGCGCGGTTTCAATCCATTCTTCAATTATTTTCCGGGCATTGGTAACCGCATCCTCATAAGTTTCCCCGTCCGCCATGCATCCTGGCAATTCAGGTACTTCGACAATAAAGGAATTATCTTCTTCACTCCAGTAAATGATCAACTCATATTTAATCGACATATTTTTCTCCTAAGCGGTACTTGACCAAAATGTTTCTAATTTGTTTAACCTGATATACCTTTGCTCTATTTCCCTTTGGTTGAAGATTGATGATCTCCACACTCCGGAATATCGGATGCGTTGGCGCAAGAGGCGTGGAGAGAATCCTCACTCCGGCCCATCCAAACACCGCTGATCTATATAACGCATAATATCGCGCACCGCGACAATCCCGGTGGGGTAATTCTCTTCATCGATAAGAGGAAGGTGGCGGTAATCTCCCAATGCCATGCGGTTTAGGCCGAAGGCAATGGTGTGATTGATACTGAGAGATTCAGGATTGGGGGTCATTACTTCAGAGATGGGTTTGTCGGCGTATTCAATGTAATTCAAACCGATCTTTTTAACGATGTCTCTTTCACTGAAGATACCGGTTAGTTTGCCGTCTTCAACAATCAATACCGCCCCGATTCGCTTGTCCACCATGGTCTGAATCACTTCTTTCACGGGCCAATCGGAGGCAATGCGAACGCTCAATGTCGGTTTAAGAACAGACAGTTTGTCCTCCATAATGCTGCGTTCTAATTCTCGCAACGGATCGTTCTCATTCTTATTTTCAACATCATTATATGCCTGGTTCATCACCGCCTCCTAAGGCAAATACCATATATGTGGTATCCTGATACCATTTAACTTAATTGTTCTTTTGCCCCTTCAGGGCTTTTTCTCTATTACAATATGTTCCCAGAGCGAAATGCCCTGGGCTATCATATTTAACCCTTTCAGGGTTTAAAATACTACTATTATCTACTATTATCGGCAAGTTAATGACTTTGTGCATTACTGCGTGGTTGCCCTTTGCCTTGATGCCCTTCCACGTTATGCCATTGCCTATTGACTATATGTAACGCCTAATCCACCACCCACGTCTCACCTGAATGAAATAACGATTCAAGCTCGCCATTACCCAAAGTTTCTTGCGCGCTGCGAATCTGTTCCACAGCCAAATCTTCATAGGTTGGATGTTCCACCTTGCGCAAAATTCCCAGCGCCTCGGGGAATTTGGGATACGTCATCCGGCTCAACAAGAAAGCCATCGCCGGTTCTTCCAAGGTTTCGTCATGTACCAGCAGATCGTCTTCAGTAATACCGTCTTCGCCAATGGTAACTACTTCAAGTTTACCATTGTTCCACATAATTCCTTTTTCTTTATTTTTACCGAATTTCAACGGCTGGCCGTGTTCTAGTTCAACAGTATTGCCGGCGCGCTGTGAACGGTCGGCGGCATACAAATATGCGCCATCGTTAAAGATGTTGCAATTCTGGTATATCTCAACAAACGAGGTACCTTTATGCCGAGCCGCCGCTTCCAGAACACCGGATAGATGTTTTACATGCACATCAATCGACCGGGCAACAAAAGCCGCTTCGGCTCCAATGGCGAGCGAAAGAGGACGTATGGGATAATCAATTGATCCAACCGGTGTGGATTTAGTTTTTTTACCGAATTCGGATGTGGGTGAATATTGCCCCTTCGTCAATCCATATATTTTATTGTTAAACAAGAGAATGTTGATATCCAAATTACGCCGGATGGCATGAATTAAGTGATTTCCACCGATACTCAATCCATCCCCATCTCCGGTAACCACCCAAACCGATAATTCCGGCCGCGAGATTTTCAATCCCGCCGCGATAGCCGGAGCACGTCCATGAATACCATGGATGCCGTACGTATTCATATAATAAGGAAACCGGCTGGAACACCCAATCCCGGATACAAAAACCGTGTTTTCCTTTTCAATACCCAGCGTTGCAAATACCTTCTTTACCTGTGCCAGGATTGAATAATCACCACAGCCAGGGCACCAGCGCACATCCTGATTACTGGCGAAATCTTTGGGGGATAATTTCGGGGCTTCACTTGATACTGCCATTGTTATATCTCCAACATTTCTGTTATTTTTTCGTAAATTTCATTCACCTGAAATGGTTTGCCTTTCACCTTATTCAAGCCTTCCGTCTCTATAAGATATCTGGAACGAATCATGTACCGTAATTGTCCCAGATTCAATTCGGGAATCAGAATCTGGTTAAATTTAGAGAGGATTTCGCCTAAGTTTTTGGGGAAAGGATTCAGATATTTAAGATGAACACTCGACACCGGCTTCTTCTCTTTTTGAGCCTTTTCAACCGCCGTCATGATGACGCCATAGGTACTGCCCCACCCCAAAACAAGCAGCTCGCCGATAGGATTCCCATGAACTTCAGCATGAGGTATATCTTCCTGAATCCCATTTATTTTTTCCTGACGGAGTTTAACCATGTATTCATGATTATCGGGATCATAACTCACATTTCCGGTAAGATGTTCTTTCTCCAAGCCGCCAATCCGGTGCTGCAAGTTCGGTGTTCCAGGAACCGCCCACGGACGAGATAGCCTTTCATTTCGGGCATAAGGATTAAAATGGTGATTTTCCGTATGATAATTGATTTCGATTTTTTGCAACAAATCGATTTCAGGAATTCGCCAGGGTTCAGAACCGTTTCCTAAATATCCATCGGACAGCAGGATCACCGGCGTCATAAATTTAAGAGCGATCCGGCACGCTTCATAAGCCGTATCAAAACAATCCGCCGGTGTTGACGCTGCAATGACGGCTACCGGACATTCACCATTACGCCCTACCAACGCCTGAAGCAGGTCCGCCTGTTCGGTCTTGGTCGGCAAGCCGGTACTGGGCCCGCCGCGCTGAACGTTGATGATGACGGAAGGCAGTTCAGTCATTACTCCCAGGCCGATCGCTTCACTTTTCAAGGCAACACCTGGTCCGCTTGTACCGGTTACGGACAACGCACCACCATAAGCGGCCCCAATAACCGAACACATGGCGGCGATTTCATCTTCAGCTTGAAAAGTAGTAACACCATAACCTTTTTTGGATGAAAGTTCATGAAGAACATCGCTGGCCGGGGTTATCGGATAACTCGCATAGAAAAGCGGCTTTTCAGCAATTTTGGATGCAGCGATCAATCCCATCGCAATGCCATCGTTTCCCGTGATTTTGCGATAGGTGCCAGGAGGGATTGCAGCACGGTTGATACGATAGGAACTGGCGAATATTTCAGTCGTTTCACCAAAATGATAACCCGCTTTTAAAGTACGGACATTCGCTTCCAGAATAGCCGGACGTTTGGCAAATTTTTCCTCGATCCATTGGATCGTTGAATCCATTGGCCGATCATACAACCAGTAAGCCAATCCCAGAGTAAAAAAGTTTTTACAGCGATTCGCCGTTTTCTTATCCAATCCAAGCCCATCGACAGCCTGCGTATTCAAACTGGTGATTGGAATCGACACCAACTTGTATTCACTCAAACTACCGTCTTCAAGTGGATTGGATTCATACCCCGCTTTATCTAATCCATCTTTGGTAAACGCATCGGAATCAACGATCAGCATTCCGCCTTTCCGCAATTCCGGCAGATTCACCTTAAGCGCCGCTGGATTTAATGCGAACAGTGCATCAACTTTATCACCCGGTGTATAAATCTCATGGCTGCTGAAATTGATTTGAAAACCGCTGACACCGGCCAAAGAACCCGCAGGCGCCCTAATCTCCGCCGGATAGTCAGGCAGAGTGGAGATGTCATTCCCGAAAACAACGGATGCCGTTGTAAACTGGCCGCCTACCAGTTGCATCCCGTCTCCTGAATCTCCCGCAAATCGTACAGTCGCGTTTTCAATCTCTTGAACCTTTTTTTCTATGTTTGGTTGTTCTGTTGCCGTAGCCATACTTTTACCTTTTAAATCGAAATCCTGTCTGATTTATTTTTTATTCGGTCACGCCCCCTCACGACTGACTTGTTTTTTGTCCGGATCCGGCGGCAGGTTATATACCGCCTGCGGATAATAATCTACCAGATATTGAACTAAATGTTTCACCGATAAAATACTGACCGGTTTTTTTTCCTTGTTGACAACCGGTATGTGCCTGTATCCGCCTTTTCGCATCATTTTTATGACACTTGCCACCGTATCGTCAGTTTGAATTGTAGCCGGATTCGATGTCATTAATTCTGTAATCGGCTGATCAACATTTTGCTTTTCTCCATGGACTCGAATAAGCACATCCCGTTCCGTGAAAATTCCCATGAGTTGATCGTCCTGGCAAATCAAGATGCATCCTCTCCCGGCTTTCTGCAGCAAGGCCATCGCATCCCGGACTGTGCGATCAGGTTCAATTTTCAACACTGGATGACTATCCAAATCCGAAACCTTGTCCTGAGTAATTTTATCGATAATGCTCATCAGGCCTCCCGCTTGAATCTTAATAAATATGATAATCATCAGGGTTGTGAATGCAAAGTAAAAAAATTGATAAAATTACTTTTATTAATAAAATTAATCAATTTTTACATCAATCATACCGGCGACACCAGGAGTCTGGCCTTTTCGCCAAGGGCAGGAAGAAAAAGCGAGTCTGGTGGCTTCACCTAATCCGCGAAAAACACTTTCCCAAATGTGATGCGGGTCTTCTCCGGACAATAAATTAATATGAAGCGTTGCTCTGGCGCCTTGTGCCATCCCACCGAGAAAATTCCACAAGTCGGTGCATAACATATCTTCAACATGTTCAGGCATAAACACTGAGTTCTTGTTGAAATAAAAACCACTGCGAAACTCAAAAGACAACCGAACCTGCGCCACAGCTTCATCAATGAAACCCTCAGCAGTCCCAGAACCGTTAATGCCTTGATTTTTCATAAGTTGCAGTGCGGCTCTTAACATTGAGTCACCAAAACACAATCCTGTATCTTCAGCAATCACATGATTCAAAACATAATGGGGGAGCTGCACCTCAGCGGAAAGATTCAGACATGCCCGCCATGACCATTGTTCAATCATATGGTTGAGAAACTGCAGTGGAGTCCTTATTCCCGCTTTCAAATCTTCATTCGCATCTCCACCTTCAATCGTGGTTCGGATCACGGATTCACGAGATGAGCGTTCAACGGTGACTGGTTCGAGATCAAACATGGTAGGTTATTTCCTTTCTGTTCTAACAGCGGCGGCATGAGCAGGAAATCCTTCAAAATCAGCAAATGCTGCAACAGGTTCACGCAAAGATTCAAATCCTTCTTTGGTTGCATAGCTGATTGAAGTTCGTTTCAAATAGTCAAAAACAGTTACAACAGAGGCAGTTTTCGCCCGCCCGCCTGTTGGAAGAATTGCATTGACACCCAATGAGTAATTGCATATAGAAATCGGAGTATACGCACCAAGCATGATTTCCCCCGCATTTCGTAATCGGCCTAATAAAGCAAACGGATCTTCAGTCAACACTTCAAGATGCTCAGGAGCGTAATCATTGACAAAATCCACGGATTCATCCATGGAACGTGTCAAAACAATCCCACCATAATTGGAAAAAACCGTGTTCACGTAATCTTGCTGTTTTTGAGGTAAATCATTTATTTTTGATGGCAAAAGATTGGCAACTGTTTCCGCCAGTTGTTCGCTGTCCGTTACAATCAATGCCGCTGAATAGGGGCCGTGTTCCGCTTCAATGAGTACATCAGTGGCGACAATTTCTGGATTGGTTGTTTCATCAGCGAGAATGATAGACTCGCTGGGACCTGCAGGCGGCCCGACATCCAGCGTCCCATAAAGTATCTTCTTGGCGGCCGAAGCATATATGTTACTCGGGCCGATCATTTTCAACACCGGCTTGACTGTCTTGGTTCCAAGCGCAAAAGCAGCCACCGCCTGCACACCACCAAAGCGGTAAATCTCATCGATCCCAATAAGCTGCGCGGCATAGAGAGATGCCGCATCGACGGAACCATCCGCCTGCGGTGGCGTTGAAACCGCTATACGCTGAACACCCGCCACCTTGGCTGGAACCCCTAACATCAATAGCACCGACGGATACGCAGCAGTTCCTCTTGGGACATAGAGTACGCAACTCTCAATTGGGGTGATTTTCTCCCCGGCCATCAAACCTGGCGCAACCTCGAACATGGTTATTTGCTCCGGTAATTGACTCTCATGGTACTTCTTTATGTTGCGATAAGATATTTCAATTACTTCCTTTACTTTCGGAGACAACTGCCCGGCAGCCTGATTTATTTCTTCTTGCGAAACACGCAGGCCGAGTGTGGAAAGATCCGCCGCATCAAACTCTTTGGTCAATTCGATAATCGCCTGATCCCCTTCACTTTTAACCTGGTTGATAATTTTTTGCGCCTGAGGTATGAACGCCTCTATATCCTGACCAGAACGATTCAGGATTTTTGTCTTTACTTCATCGGAGGTTTCATGCCATCGATAGATTGGAATCATCAATCTTTTCTCCTGATTCTAAACATAGTTGAATAGCGAAATTGTAACATTTTCCCCCTTAAAAATTAGGGGTATAAATAATCCATCATCATCCGTAATGCCGGCATCCTGCCGGCATCAATATAACATAACCCTATAATCTTTCTCCAAACTGTAACGGGGTTGTCTCAAAACTATGTTAGATGAGGAAGATGCCACAACATAGGGCAAACACATAGGTTTGCCCCTACAATATGTAGGGTTAGACCTATGTGTCTAACCTGTGATGAGACAAACCCAAACAATAGAACATAACTTATAACCTTCCCTCCCCTCCTCGAAAAAATTAAAATCTTGTCTCCACTCTTTTAAAACGAGGTAACTTCTTATGTACAAATATTGTTTCTACTTTTTAATTGT
>CAZXSQ010000028.1:12853-24021 GCA_964643335.1 uncultured bacterium | reverse complement strand
TTCAACTGGCTTGATCCGCGTAGTACCGATGAGGAAGGAAATCCTTTGATCGCCGAAGTCAATAGGGATTTCCCCACCCGGACACGAGGCGTGGTGGAAAAATGCACTTTCTGTCCTGAAAGGTTAGCACAAGGGCTTCAACCGGCCTGTGTTGAAGCTTGTAAAAACAATTGTTTGGTTTTCGGGGATCTGGACGATCCCGAATCGGAAATTCGCAAATTGCTCAAGGAAAATTTTAGCATCCGTCGAAAACCAGGACTGGGAACTCAACCTGAAATATATTATTTAGTGTAAGTTTTTTATGGGGTAAAACGTGATTAAAGCCCATTTCGATAAATAACAGGATGGTTCGATAATTACTAACCAACCGATTTTATTTTGAATTTAAATTGATCAATAACAGGGTACAGTTATGTTAGAGAATGCTCTTATTGGTGGCCGGAGATACTGGGGATGGATAATCTTCTTGGTTATTATCATCGGCATTGGTTTTTATTTTTATTTGCAACAACTAACTCATGGATTGGTGATAACAGGTCTTAGCCGGGATGTTACCTGGGGATTTTATATTGCACAATTCACCTTTCTTGTGGGCGTGGCGGCTTCCGCTGTCATGGTGGTTCTTCCGTATTATTTACATAATTATAAGGAGTTCGCCAAACTGACTATTTTGGGTGAATTCCTGGCCATTTCATCAGTGGTGATGTGTTTATTGTTCATTATGGTTGATCTCGGACAGCCATTCCGAGCGGTCAATATGATTTTGTATCCCACCCCGCAGTCAATCCTGTTTTGGGACATGGTTGTTTTAAATGGTTATTTGTTGCTTAATGTTGTTATTTCGCGCGTGACTTTGGATTCTGAGCGCAAAGGCATTGCTCCACCGAAATGGATCAAACCGGTTATTATATTATCGATTCCGTGGGCTATTAGTATTCATACTGTGACGGCATTTATTTATTGCGGACTTGGAGCCCGACCATTTTGGCTAACGGCTATCCTGGCTCCGCGGTTTTTGGCTTCGGCTTTTGCTGCCGGCCCGGCCTTACTTATTCTTTTGTGTATTGTTGTCAGAAATTTGACTAAGTTTGATCCGGGGAAAGAACCCATTCAAAAGTTGGCACAGATTGTAGCCTATGCTATGGCAGTTAATATATTTTTTGTTTTGCTTGAGATGTTTACGGCTCTTTATAGTGCCATGCCCGAGCATGTTATCCATTTCAGATATCTTTTTGTTGGAATTGAAGGGGCGAATAATCTGGTTCCTTGGATGTGGGTGTGCGAAATTATTGGATTCGCTTCACTGACTCTATTAATCATCCCCAAATTACGCAGAAACGAAACCATCCTTACTATTGCCTGCATCGGTGTATTCATTTCACTATGGATTGATAAAGGTTTGGCCATGGTTGTTGCCGGATTTGTCCCCACTCCACTTGGAAAAGTAACCGAGTATTCCCCTACTATGCCGGAACTTTTAATTTCATTGGGGATATATGGGATTGGATTTTTACTTATAACCGTGTTTTACAAGATCGCACTTTCCGTGAGAAAAGAATTACCGGAATAGATTTATACGTAGACGTGTTCTAAAAATCGGGGGGCAATATTCGCCCTCCGGTTTTTTATTTAGGCAATAAAAATGTTTTATACTTTGGTTTGGTTTTGAC
The DNA here is from genome assembly GCA_964643335.1 of uncultured bacterium. Classification (GTDB taxonomy): domain Bacteria; phylum Hinthialibacterota; class Hinthialibacteria; order Hinthialibacterales; family Hinthialibacteraceae; genus CAZXSQ01. Next base: position 22,351 of record CAZXSQ010000028.1, on the reverse strand, counting down.
TTTCTATTTCTAAAATAGGCATAAACCTTGAATATCTAACACAGAATGAATAAATTGTATTATTCGTGCTACTTAAAGGTTGATTATTTTTTTGCCGTTTCCCCCATGGAGAACGAGTCAAATATGGACAGGGAAAACTCGGATACAATGAGCCTTTATTTGTGTTTTTTTGATATGTTTTTGTTTTTATAAAGGAGTTTCTTAGGCATGGTCTTGAATACCGAGCCCCAGCTCTCGTCACCTTCGTACATTCATATTGACGCTCAATCCGTTATAAAAGCAATCCAAACTTCTCAAAATTATTTTATATCAATTCAAAATTCATCGGGTTATTGGTCAACGTATCTGGATGCAGATTCAACCTTGGTGGCCGACTATATAATGTTGGCCCGATATATCGGGCATGTATCACCATCGTTGGAAACGAAAGCCGTTTGGACAATTCTTGAGACACAGTTGGAGGATGGAGGGTGGAACATCTATTATGGTGGCCCAAGTGAACTGAATGCCACGGTGAAATGTGCCTTTGCGCTCCAATTGTCCGGCATGGAGAATACCCATGAGGCATTGGTTCGCGCCAAGGATTGTATATTGAGACTTGGCGGTTTGGCCAAAGTGAACAGTTACACCCGATTTTACCTTGGCCTTTTTGACTCCTATCCTTGGAAAAGAGTGGTTTCTGTTCCTCCAGAACTCATGTTCCTGCCCACCTCTTTTTATTTTAACATTTATGAGATTTCGTCTTGGTCCAGAGCGATTCTGGTTCCTCTGAGCATCATCTGGTCTTATCGGCCGGTCAAAACACCACCTCCGGCCGTAGATTGCAGTTCCTGGTGGCTGCCCAAGAATAAAGAACCGAATGGTAAAAATCTGCGCGACACTTTTTCTTGGAAGACTTTCTTCTTGACGATGGATGCGATTCTTAAACGTTCGCACCGATTTTATTCCCCCTTTACAAGACGTGAAGCGCTTCGCCGCGCAGAATCCTGGATGTTGGAACGCATGGGACGAGGGGGAGGATTGGCGGCAATTTATCCCGCTATGCTCAATTCAATTATTGCGCTGGACTGTCTTGGATACGAGCATGATCATCCCACGTTTCAGAATGCGTTGGACGAGTTCATGAAATTGATGGTTGAAGAGGAGAACACGCTAAGATTCCAGCCTTGTTTTTCACCAGTTTGGGATACGGCCATGGTGACCGCGGCGTTGGAACGCTCCGGCTTGCCTCCGGATCATCCCGTTATTCAAGGAGCTGCGGAGTGGTTGATCAATCAGGAAATTCCAATTCGAGGTGACTGGCAGGTGAAAAACCCTTATGGACCGGCCAGCGGATGGGCTTTTGAATATGAAAATGATTTTTATGCAGATACAGACGACAGTGCCATGGTGTTGATGGCTTTAAGAGGCGCTCGTACTCAGCATGAAGAAAGAAGGCAGGCGTCCATGAAGAGAGGCGTGGAATGGATCCTATCAATGCAGAGTTCCGATGGCGGATGGGGGGCTTTTGATGTAGACAATAATAAAGAAATTTTTAACTTGATTCCCTTTGCCGATCACAACGCTCTGCTGGATCCCAGTACAGCGGATGTCACAGCCAGAATCTTGGAAATGCTGGGGGATTATGGTTATGATCAAAGTTTTTCACCGGCGGCTCGAGCTGTTTCTTTCTTGCACGAGCAGCAGGAAAAAGATGGTTCCTGGTATGGCCGCTGGGGTGTTAATTATATATATGGAACCTGGCAATGCATTACTGGTTTAATCAAGATTGGCATATCCTCTGATGAACCCTTCATACAACGTGCCGTGAGATGGTTGATCCAACATCAAAATCCGGATGGCGGGTGGGGAGAGACTGTGGCTACCTATGATGATCCCAGTTTGCGTGGACAAGGAGAGAGTACGCCCTCTCAAACAGCATGGGCTTTAATGGGGTTAATGCACGGTGGCCAGGTGCATCATGAATCCGTGAAACAAGGCATCAAGTACCTTGTAGACACTCAGCAATCCAATGGAACTTGGAATGAAAAACATTTTACCGGTACCGGTTTTCCACGGGTTTTCTACTTGCGTTATACATTCTACAAAAATTATTTCCCCCTCATGGCTCTGGGATTGTATCGTTCTCTATTGAGATTCTGAAACACTTTTCTTTGAGGCGGCCTATGGTGGTTAATCTCTTTTTGTTATCGCTGCTTAAAACGGCTGGTATATTGACTTTTTTGTCAAAATCCGGTGCTCGTGAAAGATTTTATGGAATTTATAATTAAGTTAACGGTTATATATTGATGTTTTTAAGTGAGGAAGGGTATAATTTTTATAAAACTATAATACATTATATTAGTGGTCAAAATAAATTGAATTCAGAATAATGTTTTCATTTCTTTTTCACACCTTAATTAAATTGGCAGCAATTTTTTGGAAATGATTTGGATGCGATTGATTGTTTGAAGAGACAAGGTAGATTCGGAGGTTTATTGTGAAATTTCCAATGGTTCTTTATACAACGATGGTAAAGTACCTTGTAAAACAATATTTAGCGGATAACAAACGGTATCCCTTGGTTTTAATGCTTGAGCCTACATTACGATGTAATCTGGACTGTATCGGTTGTGGACGCATTGCAGAATACAATGCCAATCCCATCCCAGACCTGACTGTGGATGAGTGTTTGGAATCTGTCGATGAATGTGGTGCTCCGGTTGTTTCAGTTTGTGGCGGCGAACCTCTGGTTTACAAGCCCATTGATATTTTAATTCGAGAACTCATTGACCGGAAAAAATACGTATATCTTTGCACCAATGCCCTGTTTTTGGACCGGTATTGGGAAAAGATACCGCCGAATAAACGTTTAACATTGAGTATTCATCTGGATGGTTTGGAAGCAGGACACGATTGGGTGGTCAATAGACCAGGCACCTTTAAGCAGGTATCCAATATTATTGACGAGGCCAAGAAGCGTGGATATTGTATTTCAACCAATACCACTGTCTATGATGAGTCAAATCCAAGTGAAATTCTTGAAATGTTTGAGTTTCTTAAACAAAAGAGGGTAGACAGCATGTTAATATCTGGAGCCTACCCTCAAGAAGGAGAGAAAGGTCAGCACAGCTTGGAATCTAAACAGATGAATGAGATATTTAGAGAAATTTTTAACCGTAACGGTACCTTGAAAAAATACAACTTTAACAACTCTCATATCTATCTCGAATTTCTACAAGGTTTACGGGATCTGCCCTGCTCGCCTTGGGCAAGCCCTAATCGGACTGTTAAAGGTTGGAAGGCACCTTGTTATGTTTTAACGGATGCATACTATCAAACCTTTGCAGAGTTGAAGGAAGCCACCGATTGGGATTCTTTAGGGCCGGGCCGTGATCCTCGCTGCACAAATTGTAAAATTCATTCCGGATTTGAACCCACAATTGCTATTGGGAGTGGTTGTTCCTTGAAAGATCAATTAGTTAATTTAAAAAAGCAGATTTTCTCTTGAAATCCGTTCTGCGAAGAACAAATGTAGAAGCATGAAACGCCTGATTATATGCGCAGCACTTCCGATTGAAATAAAAAGCCTCTGTCAACAACTTAAAATAGATCCTCCCTCCAAATTCTGGCTCTTTGATTCTACTGTTTATGGTAATCATAGTTTGATCATCGGCAATTCAGGAATAGGCCGTATCTCTATGCAGAAGTTTCTTTTATCGCTTCCTTCTGAGCCGGTTGATTGTTGGATATCTACAGGATTTTCAGGCGCATTGATTCCTGAACTGGAAAACGGGGAAGTTGTCGTGGGTAATGAAGTGGTCAGCCTTCATGGTTATTCTGTCAAACCTCCTTCTCCACCAAGTATTAATAATGTTCAAGGCTCTCCGAAACTGCTTTGTGTCCACAGAATGGTATGTAAAGCAGCAGAAAAAAAACATTTCCATGAGCTTACCGGTGCGGCGCTGGTGGATATGGAATCCATGGCGGTGGCTGAACATGCACTGAACCGGCAAGAACCTTTTGTATGGATCCGAGCAATTTCAGATAAACTGAATGAGAAAATATCTGAAAAGTTATTGGATGTTTTCGATGCAAATGGCTTCTCTTCAACCACAAAATCAATAAAAACCTTAATAAAAAATCCGCATCTGGTCCCCGTTTGCATAAAAATGGGCATACGGACTTCACGTTTAAGTTCAAATCTAGCCAAGACAATGCTCGATTTTATCCAGAAGATATGAAGTGAGTAACAAAAATTCAAGTGAAAATTATAAAAGATCAGCAAACTCACGATGACAACGGGTGAATACGGAATATCCCAAACCTAATGTAGCCAATGAAATTGAACAAAAGATAAACCATTGCACAAAGGTCGGCCATTCCCCATATAGAACAAGTTGATGATGAATAATCACCAGGTAAGTTATTGGATTGGCATTGATTATGGGAAGATATCGGTCCGGAACCATCAGCAATGGATAAAGCATGGGAGCTGACCACATCATGATCATAGTGACGATGGTGACTAAGGGGCCGATGTCGCGAATATACGTATTTAACGTTGATAACAGTAAACCGAGACCCAAAAAGAAAATAAACTGGAAAATGAAAACGATAGGCAGAGCAAGAGTGGTCAAAGGCAGATGTTTAAGAAAAAACAGCAATACCAACAGAAATATTGCCGTCCCGATTAATTGATTGACCAGACTGGATAAAGTTATATATGCAGGCAGAATTTTGGCCGGGAAAAGAACTTGCTTGATGAGATGTGAATTATCCACAATACAGGTGGTGTTGCGGCTTGTGGATTCTTGAAAAGCGTACCAGGGTAAAAGTCCGCAAAAAATATAGAAGGCCACACTGCCACTTTCGCTTTCAATGCCTAAATGTTTCCACTTGGCGGCAATGATTATTCCAAAGACAAACGAGTAAATTAACAGTAGAATAATGGGATGCACCACCGACCAGAAAAACCCCATCGCCGAGCCAATATACCTTGCCTGAAGATCACGGCGAAGGAATTCCCAAAGCAGGTGACGTTGAAATAATATATGTTGAATACGCCTTTTCATTGAAAATACAGATTTTTATATTTTATTTCCGATTTCTATGCTTGAATTATTGAGAGCAACGGTATTATACAGTTCAAATAATTTCGAGAAACCGTCTCACCATATGTCCAAAGGGGAAAACAGGCGTCCCCGCCTGCACATTAGGGGTAAAATAGGCGTCTCGCCTGTTGAGTAGAACCACTGTTTCGCCTGTAAGTACAACAAATTATTTTTGTTTTGAATATTAATTTTAATATCATTATTTCCCCATTTATGAGATATAATACTATATAGATTGCTGAAATAAGAAAACAGTTTTCAGCGTAACTTTAAGAAACAATAACGAAAAAAGATAAATAATTTGAAATAGGAGAGAAACATGTTTTTCTTTTACGATCCAATTTATCTCATTTTAACCCTCATCATTTTTGGAATTATGAGCCTTGCCAGTAAAAATGTACAAAGGACTTTCCAAAAGTACAGCCAGGTAAACAATCGGCGGCGTATGACGGGCTTCCAAGTAGCGCGTCAGATTCTTGACCAGAACGGTCTGCGTAATGTCAATATTGAAAGGGTGCAGGGTAATTTGACCGATCATTATGATCCGCGGGAGAAGGTGTTACGGCTTTCTCAACCTGTGCATGACAGTCCATCTGTTTCTGCCATTGGTGTGGCTGCCCATGAAGCAGGTCATGCGTTACAGGAAAAGACCGGTTACGCGGCTCTCAAGCTGCGTCAGCATTTTTACCCGCTGGCCAACTTTGGTTCTTCGTTTGGCTGGATATTGATTATGATCGGTCTGTTCATGGGATTTGCCACTCAGAATTTTATGCTGGCCTGGTTCGGTGTGGCGTTATATGGTTGCGGCGTTTTGTTCACGGTTATTACCCTGCCTGTGGAGTTTAATGCCAGCAGCAGAGCAATGGCGGCCCTGACCAATAATGGGATTGTTACCCAGGATGAGTATGACAACACTCGCAAGGTTTTAAATGCAGCCGCATTGACTTATGTGGCAGCTGCTGTGGGTGCTATTCTTCAATTGCTTTATATCGTCATGATGCTGCTTGGGAGCGAAGAATAATCGATTCAGTTTCGTTGTTTTCAAAAAGGGGCGTGCTGAAAGTACGCCCCTTTTGTCGCATAATATAGAGAATTAGAAAGTATGTCTGACAAAAAATCTCATTCGCCTGCAAGAGAATATACCTTACTTGTATTGGAAAGGATTTTATCAAAAGGTTTAATTATCGATGAGGCTCTCTCTGACATAAATACATTTTGTTCCGATCCCCGTGACCGCGCTTTGGCGGGAGAAATTATTTATGGCACTTGCCGTTGGTTGAGATGGATTCAATATATTCTTGATCATTATGCTTCCAATTTTTCCAAATCTCCTCCTGTGATTCAATATATTTTGGAACTTTCTGTATACCAACTGCTTTTTTTGGAACGTGTTCCTCATTACGCTGTCATATCGGATGCGGTCAGTCTGGCGCGGTATCGCCGATTTGCGGGATTGACTTCTGCTGTAAATGGTATTCTTCGGCAAATTCAGCGAAAAAGGGATGTCTTGCCAGTTCCAAATCGTGAGAAGGGTCTTGATCAATATTTATCAATCATGTATTCCCATCCGGAATGGCTGGTTAAGCGGTGGCGTGAAATTTGGGATGACAAAGAAGTAGAAACTTTCTGCTGCTTCAATAATACACGTGCACCTCTTTCGCTTCGTGTACGAGGGAACGCACAACAAATCATGAATGATTTGAAATCGAATGGAATTCCATGCAGCCGAGATGAGCGTTTTGAGGAGTTAATTACCATTGATGCCTCCTATTCCGTATCACAGGATTTTTTTGCGTCTCATGAATGGGTAATCCAAGATGGTGCAGCCTCCCTGGTTGCTCCGCTTTTAGGGGTAGAATCCGGTTGGACAATTTGGGATATCTGTGCCGCGCCAGGCGGTAAAACTTTTCATATGGCCGATTTGATGACAGGGAAGGGAAAAATCATATCAACAGACCGCAGCAATAACCGCCTTGATCTTTTACGCGAGCGAAGAGAGCAATTATCACTTAATTGTATCGATGTATTTAACCTTGATCTTATCCATGAATCTCCCCCATCGAATTTCGGCCCTTTCGATGCCATCTTGGCGGATGTTCCATGCAGTGGGTGGGGGACATTTCGCCGGAATCCTGATCTTCGATGGCGGCTTCATCCGGATGATTTGTACCATTTGGCTGAAAACACACTTCAACTATTGGAAAATGTTCAAAAATATCTAAAAATAGGTGGTGTTTTAGTGTATTCAACCTGTACGCTGTCTCCCGAGGAAAATGAACAGGTTATTCGAACTTTTCTTTCCATGCATGATAACTTTTCTATTGAAAGCGTTATCCCCTATTTGAATAGTTCGTTTCATGATGCAGTAACATCGGAAGGTTTTCTTTGTATTTTTCCTCCAAGGTTGGAATTAGACGGCGCATTTGCCGCCCGTCTCCGCAAGACCATATAAACCTGGACGTATGCCTCCCGAGTTGGGACAATGAGGAGTAAACGAAAGAGTTTTGAAATAATATAGGAGTTTTAAGTGGGAAAATTAATCAGGGGGATACTGCGTTTTATACGAGCTATCTTCATTGGTTTCTTTTTAATGATTTTGTTGATAGCTGGTATGGCAGCCGGAGGTTTTTTTCTGCTGGATTATTTGGTCAGTGGTGAAGAAATCGAGGTACCGAATCTATATTTGAAGACGAAGGAAGAAGCTATTGTTTCTCTTGCTGAAAATGGATTGATGTTGAAGACACCTATTGAGGAATTCCCAAGCAAGGAAATTGCTTCCAGCCTGGTCATCGAACAAAGACCTTCACCTCACACAAGAGTTAAAAAAGGCCGCAGAATTAGTATTACTATCAGTACCGGGGCGGAACAGGTTAATGTGCCGGAATTGATTGGCCGGCAGGAGCAGGAAATCCATGCCGAATTACGCACGTCCGGCCTGGAATTGGGTGCCAAGTCAACAGTTTTCAATAAAGTTTTTCCTGAGAACACCGTGATCGCGCAAGATCCCATGCCAGGGCTGCGCCTAGTTCAGGGAAATAAAGTCAATATTCTCGTCAGCTTAGGACCAAGATTATCCGCTTATGTTATGCCTGATTTTACGGGTGAAAGTTTATCCAATGTTCTCCAGATTATTGATCAATATCCTTTCGAAATATCCGAAAATGACATTACTTATCAAAAAATGGCCGATGTTTCCAAGTGGAACCGGGTGCTTGAACAGAAACCCGCTTCGGGCGAGAAAATTGTAGAAGGTGAACAAATACACCTGGTCGTGGGTTCGAGTGGTCATGATATCTCGCCAATGCACATGATTCATGTAAACTTTCCTTTACCGGATTATATTTATTCAAATCCACCGTCGCTTATTGTATGGGATGATATTGCTTCGGTGTTTGGACAACCGGCGGTGATTCCAGTAAACTACAGTCCGTTTATGGAAGAAATCGATACGTGGATACCGGTTTTTGGAGAGGCATTGGTTCTACTGGGAGTTTATGAGGAACAAGGTCCCTTGGCGATGCCTGAAATTTTGCATAGTGAGTTTTTTTCCATTAAAGGAATCTAAATAGTATTGTTGCCTTGAACTCAAACGCTTGTTGAAATGAAGCAATTACGCTAAAAATATAGGGTAATTCGTGTGGTAAAGCAGGAATGCTTTTAGCGAAAATTTTAAATTATAAAATCAAAAAAACGACAATATGATGGTCACAGATTTTATTGAACGAATCAGACAAAATGGTATTGTTGGTGCAGGGGGCGCGGGATTTCCCGCCTATGCCAAACTAAAACAGCAGGTCGATTGTTTTATTGTCAATGGAGCTGAATGTGAACCATTACTTCATAAAGATAAAGAATTGATGAAAGCCTATGGTGATGATCTTATTGAAGCAATGAAACGCATTCGGGATTATCTTGGCGCCAGTGAAGCTGTTCTGGGTATCAAAGAAAAGTACCATGAAGTCATCGATTCTTTGCAACCTAAAATGAACGACCGATTACGAATCCATCCTTTGGGAGATTTTTATCCTGCCGGAGATGAGTTCGTCCTGGTTTATGAGGTTACGGGTAAAGTTATTCCCCGAGGTGGATTGCCACTGCATGTGAGTGTGGTGGTCATGAATGTGGAAACAATTCTAAGCATTGTTTGGGACAAACCGGTAACTCACAAATTCTTGACCGTCGCCGGAGCGGTTGAAAATCCTCGAACGGTCAAAGTCCCAATAGGAATGTCTATTGGGGAAGTGATCGAAGCCTGCGGCGGCGCAAGTGTTGATCCTTACGCGGTATTATCCGGTGGGGTGATGATGGGCAAACTCATTCAAAACCTCGATGATCCCGTGACCAAAACCACCGGAGGCCTTCTGGTTTTTTCGGAAGATCATCCCTTGATTGCCAAATACAAACG
>CAZXSQ010000028.1:4467-12843 GCA_964643335.1 uncultured bacterium | reverse complement strand
GCGATTTCCGTTCTATTAATCTTATCGGCAAATCGGCTTGCGACCAATGTTCGTTTTGCACTGAACTTTGTCCCCGTTATCTTTTAGGGCATCCGATTGAGCCGCATAGAGCGATGAGATCACTGGTTTTCAGCCATGAAAAGATGTCCTCCATTATTGGTACCCATTTTTGCTGTGAATGTAATCTATGCAGTCTGATTGCTTGCCCTGAAGATCTTGATCCCAAAAATGTATGTATTCAAAACAAACGGGAATTGCGAGAACAAAAAATCTTTTATCCTGAAGATATTCCTTCACGGCCTGTGCATGGTATGCTGGATGGCCGGCGGACTCCTGTTTCCCGGTTGATCGTTAAGCTGGGATTGAAACAATTCGAAAATAAGGGACCTTTAACGCCGCTTGATTTTGAACCGGATCGGGTAGTGATCCCTCTCAAACAGCATGTCGGTGCTCCAGCATCTCCAGCGGTATCCGTAGGGGAGAGGGTGAATGTTGGCGATTTAATCGGAAGTGTGAGTGATGATCAATTAGGTGTCTCTATTCATGCCAGTATTCAAGGTACTGTTTATGATATGAACGAAAATCAGATTGAAATCAGAAAGTCCTAATTATTGCAATCAATAAAAGAAAAAAATAAATAGTGTTGTGTATTTTTACGAAAGAGGTAACTATGCCCAAGGCCATAGGAATGATCGAACTATCAAGCATTGGTATCGGTTATGAAGTTGAAGACGCGATGTTAAAAGCGTCCAGTGTGCAATTACTGATTGCGCGAACAATTTGTTCTGGAAAATATATTGTGATCGTTGGTGGTGAAGTTTCGGATGTAAACAGCAGTGTTGATGCCGGTTTAGCGATTTCTGAAGAAGCGATAATCGATTCTCTCGTGATTCCCAATGTTCACGACAGTTTGTTTCCTGCATTGTCAAGTTCCGTAACGCTGACTATGGACGCGATTAAAGCTTTGGGAATTGTGGAAACATTCACTGTTGCCAGTATTCTTGAAGCGGCGGATGCCGCAGCCAAAGCGGCTGAGGTCACATTGTTCAGGATTCATGTGGCTATGGCGATTGGAGGAAAAGGATTTATGTTGTTAACCGGTGATGTTTCTGCTATACGCGCAGCTGTGGATGCCGGGGCCTATGTAGCCAAGCAGCGGGGGGTACTTGTCAGCCAGGTTGTTATTCCTCGGCCACGTGAAGAACTTTTCTCTGAGTATATTTAGATTAAATTCACTTGTTTTACTGTTTCTTCATAAGAACGTAACTCATTTATTTGGCCTACGTTAATATATAAATCGAAAAAGTTACTTAGTTGGATTGAATAAAAATGAAAAATAAAACACCATCGGATAAACGAAAAAGAAGCCAAAGAGATCAGTCCGCCACTAAAAAGAAACACATCGATCGTCAAAAAAAGGTAAAACAACAGACTGCCGAACAAGTTCCCAGCACTCCACCTCCCCGTAAAGAAGAAAAACTGGCACTGAAACAGGTGAATATTCGTATTGGAATTATGGTGCTGTTAATTTTTTTAGGAGGACTGCTTTTCACTATCATCAGTGTTGAATTTATCGGTTATATGAAATTGCCCAATATGGGTGAAGTAGTGCAGCGGGAAGATGGATCGGCTTATTTTGAAGCTTATTATCCGGTATTTCGTTCTTTCGCCATTACGGATGATTCGGATATCGCCGGAGAAGAAAATTATTTCACACGAGTGGGTAGGGTGGGAACCGGACTGTTCTTTTATTCTGTGTTTAATGCGCCTCATTGGATTTTCGAGCTGAAATTTCGAAACATAGGCGCTTTGTTTTTGGTTCCTTTTGTTGCCATGCTTTTTGCCACTTTCTATTTTTTCTTTTACTTAATCCCCTCTTCCATGCAAACAAGAACCAATGCTGTGACCTATTCCACGTTCATTGGTTTTCTACACGCAGTGCTTCTGGGGTTGATTATTTTGATCTGCTATTTAGTATGGCCAAATTTTGCCGCTTTTTTTGAATCAAGTGTTATTTATGAAGGACAGATGGTAGGCAGTGTGATGCCGGGTTTAATCATTATCCTGCTTACGGATGTTTTGTATGGCGCCATTGTAGGGGGTATTCTCTCCTTTGTGTGTGAGATACGGAATCTGAATCTATTGGGAAGACCACGCTAGAGGTAACATGCAGGATTTCTTAAAACGTCCTGCTTTTCGACGGGGATTAGTTATCCTTTTAATTTTAGTGCATTTTGTACTGGCGTTTTCTAGTGCGCGTTTGAAATCTCCTACCGCTGATGAATATACCTATATTGCTACCGGTTATTTGTATCTGCAAACTAGTGATCTTCGCCTTGATCGTACCCACCCTCCCCTGATCCGCTATTTGATTGGTATTCCCCTTCAATTTATGGATGTATGGCTGCCTCCCTTAAAAAAAGAACTTTGGAGCACTCCCGCTAGTTATACTCTTGGATACCGCATTGGATGGGAAATGCTGCTTGCTGGCAAAAACGAATGGGAATCGATTTTATTAGCAGCAAGATTACCCATTATTTTGCTTTCATGCGGATTGGCTTTTCTTATTTTTTGGTGGGCACGAGATTTATATGGAAATTATGGAGCATATATTTCCCTGTTTCTTTATTGTTTCTCCCCCAATATATTGGCTCATGCCAGGCTGGCGACATTGGACCTGGGCATTTCATTGTTGTTTGCCGGTACTCTTTTTTCCTTTTATCTTTATTGGAAGTTTCGCACCAATTTATCACTTTGTTTAACAGGTATTTTTCTTGGTTGTGCCTTAGCCGCCAAATTAACCGCAATTTTATTGATACCAATCATTATCCTTGCCTTTGCATGGACCATAAAACAAGAAAAACATTTGAATGAAGATTTATGGAAAAAAGAAGTGATAAAAAGTATCGCTGTTTTTGCTCTGGCGATAGGATGCCTTTTCCTTGTTTATGGATTTCCCCTCAAGCCTTTTTATTATTTCGACACCATGGCCAACGTATTTGGAAAATCGATTCACGGTGGAGCGGGTGGAGAAGATATTCCGGGGATGCCTCACCGTAATTACGCGTTTTATCTATTCGGTGATTATTCCACGGAAGGATGGCCCTATTACTACCTTGCCGCTATGCTGGTCAAAACACCGCTGCCCATATTTATAATGCTGGTGCTTATATTAATTTTTGGTAAAAAACGCTGGTTTGGTTTTGCTGACATATTAATTGTTGGTGGAATGATTGTGCTTCATGTTGCCGCGGTTTTTAATCGGGTTAACATTGGTTTGCGTCATATTTTACCTGTATACCCTCTCCTATTTCTATATTTAGGAAGACTAATTCATGTCAGAGAGAGCAAATTTTTGCGGTGGGGGATAATTTTTTTGGCGATAGTGTATTTTGGTATGAACATATGGATTTATCCCGATTATCTGGCTTATTTCAATGTAATATCCGGCGGCCCTGATAATGCGCAAAACCTCCTCGATGATTCAAACATTGACTGGGGACAGGATTTGGGGAGATTACATGAAATACAAAAACATCATCCCCATGTACCTTTTTATGTTGCCACGAATTGGATGTTTGTTCCACAGGCTTTTTATCTCGATGCCAAACAATTGAAAGAGGAAGATATCGCTTCACCACCGAAAGGAATCGTGGCGGTGGGAAAGCATTGGGCTGTCCGGCAGCGCATGCATAAACGCTCACCTTATTATTATGATTGGTTTGAGAAATACGAATCCTTTGGCAATGTAGGACACTCGATTTTATTATACCGTTTTGAGTGAAAAGGGGTTGTTGAAGCCATATGAAATTCAAAAACGCCACTGATAGCCCAGTTTAATGGATGTATCCGCGCGATATAATCGGCTTTCTTCACGATTTCCGGCGAGATTCAAAACCACGTAAAGGTCTCTTTCCGGTTGAATCGTCCAGTTGTACCGAATGTTGGCACTGGCATTTTCACTTTCATTCTCCCATTGAACAAGCGTGGTGATGTACATATCGGGCGAAAAAGTATAAGTCAATCTTGTTCGAGCCAAATTGGCGGTGAATTCACCCCCGTATACTTCGCCTCCGGACAAGAATAAGGGCAATTTCCTTTTATCGATTTCCCCTTCAAGTGAGAATCTCAAACTCCGTGTTAATTGCAATGAACTATGGGCGGAGAATTCTTCTTTAGTACCGTTCTGGAAATTCCCATTTTCATATCGAAAATAGAACGATACAAAGCGATGATTGGACGAGTCAAACCGGAATTGGTTGTTGCCGTAGGAATAACGGTCCGGAAACACTTGAACATCCTGAAAAATATCATAGGCTTCATCGATCGTGTCGCCGAACATCTCATACTGATATTCAATATAATCCCCGCTTTCGAATAAGATTCCCAGCGGGGTTGCGTCGACACTCCATTGGTATTGAATCCAATCCTCATCAACGGAATACTCTGTTCTCATTCCATGGACAGTTCGGCGGACAAAAGAAATTTCACTGTCCGGGCTGTAAGAGGCGTCCACGCCCCACTCATCAAATCCAGTTTGACGAGCAAATCCCAATTCTGGATTGAATTCAGGTCCGATATGGTTGTAATCGATGGAAATATCCCAAGGTTCATTGGGATAAAATATCCCGGCATAACTGGCCAGATCGTCTCCACCTGTCTCTTCGGAATAGCTTTGCATGGCAAAAAAATCGGCACGTAATTGCTTATCCCCCATGAAATAGGAATCGATAAATGAACCATCTATGCCACCTACATGATTTTGGTCTCCACCATCTGGCATTTTGTTAGTCACAATAGCCCCGATGTTGGATTCTTCAAAAATTCGCTGCTGCACTCGCATAACATTGAATAAGGTTGATGGCGTATCTTCATGTTGGTCTGTGATGGCATTAAGAAACCCAAACGACGTGTTTCCTTCGGTTCCGGTTATTTTGGAGCCCAGGAGAATTGGAACCGGCCGGCGATCTTCGTCCAGACCGATCCGCCGGCTAAAGTAAGGAGTGCCGCGATAAGGACTTCCAAACTCGAAAACACTGGCCCCTTCAAGGAAAAATTTACGCTTTTCTGGGAAAAAAACCGGAAAACGGGTTAGATTCAATGGTTGTTCGTCCACTTCGGTTTCAGCAAAATCCGGATTGATGGTTAAATCGGCTTGGATATTAGTGGTTATGGAATATGAAAGATCCAGTCCCACTTCACTTGTGATATCCTCATCATGTTGATTTTGGCGCTCGATACTATGTTTGGTTAAGATATAAGGTTTTACATCCAATCCCAGTCCTTGTTTGAGATTGGACAATCCTTTGAGCTTCCCCGCCTGGGTCAATGCATAAAATCCGAAGGATTTCGGATAGGCAGTCCACAAAGCCTCTTCATTGTTTGCAGGTATCATACGGCGGAGATTGATACCCCATATTTGTTCTTCTTGGCGAGGAAACTTCAAAGTGGCAAATGGAATCTCGAATTCCGCACTCCATCCAGTGTCATGAATTTGAGTTTTAACATTCCAAATACCGTTCCAGTCTTCATTGGGGGATGCGCGTTGTCCGGCACGGCCGCTCCTGCCGCCGGATTGGCCTTGGAATCCACTGATAGTCGCATCAAACCGTGCCCCAAGTGCGTTGGTGGAGAACATGAAGCCTGTCTGGCCATTCGCAAACGGATCCAACATGATATGAATGCTGTCATCATTCCATACTGAACTATCTCGGCGTTGATAACGGGCGATTATTTTCCCTGAATTTTCTGTAGAACAACGAACTCCAATGTATAAAGTTTGTGTCGTATAAAGCACACGGACTTCGGTATGCTCTGTGGAGGATTGGCCTTCCAAAGGTTCTCGTTGAAGAAATTCTTTCGCTGGGACACACTTTTCCCACGACGGTTCATCCAAAATACCGTCTAACTTGATTTTCCCTTTTAAAGGTATAGCGGTAATGACTTTTTCTTCACGGGGTAAATCTTTTGGTGGATTGCTCTCCTCTCCGTAACTCACTCCCAGAAAAACAATTGAAAGCCCAAAACAAAATAAAAAAAGATAAGAATTATTTTTCATCCAACAGTAATCATTTTCTCTTTCTGGGCAGATTCATACGCCCCTAAGGCTACACGAAGAGAATCAATACCAGCTTCCAGATCCATATCCGGTTGTTTATTTTTACGGACAGCATCGACAAAGTGATCTATTTCAATGTCCCAGCCGCCTTCAGTTGGATTCTTCTCGATGGTCTTGGAACGGACCACCTGTTTCCCCGATGGACTTGTAGTTCCAGTGATTATACGCGCGGTGTTGGTATAATCTACCACCAGAGCACCTTCACTTCCATTGATCTCCACACCGGCGAATCCTTGTTTGCTGGTCCATCCCACTTCGGCATAACCCAATTTACCGGAAGCAAATCCGAACTGAAGAATCGCATTGTCTTCCAGTTTGATTTTCTTGGCTAGGGTACCCATCATGGCGTTGACTTTTTTGATTTTCCCTAAATAGTAGGCGGCCAGGTCAATCGCATGAATTCCCATATCAAACATTGCACCGCCATGAGCCTTTTCGGGTGAGTAAAACCAGTCACTCATGGCCCAGCCAGGAGAAGGACCTTCATGTGCGAAACGGATGCGGATCATATACGATTCACCAATTTTACCGCTGTCTAAAGCTTTTTTGGCTTTTATATTGCCCCGATAAAGTCTGTTGGAAAAAGCCACCATGAAAATTGTGCCTGCTTGCTCCGCCGCTTTTCGAATATTTTCTGCTTCTTTCATAGAAACACAAAGGGGTTTCTCGCACAGGACATGACAACCAGCTTCCAAAGCGGCTATCGCTTGTTCCGCATGATAGATATTCGGCGAGCCAACGCTGACCAGGTCCGGCTTCTCTTTTTCGAGCATTTCTAGAGGATCCCGATACCCTTTTTCAATCTTGAAAGTCTCCTTGGCAATTTTCAGATTTTTGGTTGAGGGATCGGCAACAGCGGCCAGTTCACACCACTTGTTGTTTTGATATCCGGGGATGTGACAATGATGTGCGATAGCTCCACATCCAATGACGACTGCACGGTAAGGTTTCATGGAACTTCCTCCTTTAAAAAATATTATCGGACAAATGACCTCAAACAAACATCAAACAAAAAGCTAAAAGATAAACAAAAAAAGAAAAACACACCTTGGTAATAACTTTATGAGTAGGGATGTAAACCAATATGTATTGTTCTTATTCTATATAAACCCGTTTTTAAAGCAATAATAGCATGAGATAACAATAAAAACTTTTTTTGTTCTCTGATATCAGTATTTTTATGTGAAACTTCTTCCTTTCTTCGGTTGTTAACATATTAATTTTTGAATACTATTCCATATAGATTTGGAAAACGATACCCGGGCACACCAAAATGATAAATTTTTTTCGAGCTATTGGAATATCTCTGACCCGCATAGTGAAATCATTTTATTCTAATCCTGTTATTATTCGGGAATTCTTACGTTTTTTGCGGCGTGGAAGGTCGTTTCTTTTAATGGCCTTTGTTTTGATCGTTTGCACGATAAGCATTTGCATCATTTGGCAAATCCCATCCAATTCATTTATTCCTTTAGGGCGGCGTATGTATTTTTCGATGATCGGAGCGGAACTGGTGGTGATCATTCTGTTGCTGCCCGGTTTTGTCGCCCATTCGATAATCAGTGAGAGAGATCAAAACACCCTTCCAATGTTGCTCATCACCCCACTTGGGGCAGGCCGAATTATTATCGGTAAATTGGTTTCAACCATGGGAGGGATGGTATTGCTGATGATCTCCACATTTCCCATTATCAGCATTTGTGTTGCGCGGGGCGGTGTATCTCCCTGGGAATTGGTACTTGGTTGCGCTCTTGTTGTGTTCGTTTGTTTTATTGTTTCTTCTTTAGCCATGTTTTATGCTTTAGACTCACCCACTACGCTTCGTGCTGTATTGAAAACACACGGGGCAATGATCTTGTTCTATATTATTGGTGGAAGCGCTCAAATCTTTTTATTTGGAATTTTTATTGGAATATCCAATGTCATTTTGAAACTTGCCCGCATACAAACGGGTATCGCATACATTTACACGGTTGCGGCATTGGTATGCATAACTATCATCTTTGCTATAGCTATACCTGTATGGCTTCTTTTCCGTGCACGATCCCGATTGCGGTATACTGAACCACACGTTCGTTTTTCTTGGGAAATGAGCCGGGACACTCCTTTTTTCCAGTTTGGTCAAGAAACCGTGGAAAAAAACAAAAAGAAAGAAGCCAAATCATGGTGGAAATACAAAGACGGGCAGAATCCTTTTTTCTTGCGCGAAAGAATGGGGATTGCCGCCGCTCAACACCCTTTTGCTGTTCCTTCCTGGT
>CAZXSQ010000028.1:0-4457 GCA_964643335.1 uncultured bacterium | reverse complement strand
TACAGGAAGGCCGCTGGGTGGCGATGATTTCATTGTTGGGTGTATTCCAAATGGTCCCGATATTTACCGCGCCGTTATTCGCTGGAGAGCGGGAAAATCAAACATGGGACCTTATCCTTACGACGGATCATGATACAACCAGGCTTTTGAATGGGAAATTATTCAGCGCCTTCACCTTGTGTTGTACACGATTGATGGCCTTATATTTTCCTCCTTTTATTTTGGCGATTTTGTGTAGTGTGCTAATTCAAGTTATGGTGAGTTCGGATGTAGTAAATGATTCACTTGTATCCATTTCTCATGTTTTGATTTATCCTGTTATTCTATTGGGGCATATGATTTTTATCCTTGTTTTGACGGCTTATTTTTCTGCGAAATTCAACAGGGTAAACCGTGTGATGGGCTGGAGCTACTCTGTTGGTCTTTTATACTTATTGATTCCATTAATATTTGTATTGGCTTATCAAAGCCCTGTTTTCCCCGAAACATTATTTGATGTGTTGAGTCCGCTCAGCTTGATTGCTTCAATTCCTAAGTCATCTATTTGGGGAGATTGGAATTGGATAAAATTAGCCTTGGAGCACCTTGGTTTGTATTTGATGGCTTCGATGCTTTTTTACTACCTGACTTATAGAATCTTGAAACATGAACGGTAAATGGTTGATAGAACAGAAAACTTTGCCGATGGCTTTACGTTAAAGGTTAAAGTTCGAAATATAAACCGACTCCCACATAATCCCCGTCCTGCTGGAAAAACGGCCATCCCAATCGCTGGCCGTTGTAATATTCAGCCAGAATTTTAGTGCTGCGGTCCCGAGAAGGACATCCGGAAATTTCAATACCGGCTACATAGCGTTGGTCCAGCGACCATCCGAATTCCCCTTGCTGTTTATACTGCACCCCGAATATGGGATGTATAGCGCGATCATTCCAAGGGATTATTTCCAGACCATACAAGATATCCCAAGGATCCCGTTTCGGACGGGTTGTAAAACGGTAAACCCCGCCAGCATACACTCGCCACCAATCTTGCTCGTAGGACTGGACTAAATCCACCAGGTTATTATCGACTTGCCGGTCAAAAATAGTCCAAAATATCGCCGGATCTTGACGGATAAAATCATCCCCTAAGTGGGAACTCCGATGCATGACGCGGAAACGGGTTGAATAATTGTTATAACGATAAACTATGGGAAGCCCAAATTGAAAATCATTGTTTAATAAGTCCGTCGATTCGGTGTCTAAATCAAAATAGCTGAATACAGCTCCTTCTACATTAACTTGAAGATGGTGATCTTTTCCGAAAATATCTTCAAGGCGGTAAATACCAAAAACTTCACCCAATCCAACTACACCTGTATTCCGATCCATTTCCAGATCATAACGGTAGCTCATAAAGAATCGTGACTCCCATGGATCGGCTAATAACGGTTCAAATAGATCATTTTTGGGTGAAAACCCGGTAAACATCTCATCTATTGTTTTTTGGTCATCTTTGATTTCGAGTTCTTCCAATTCTTTGGGGTGCGCTTCGATAGGAGGTTCTTTCTGAACTCGTGGCTCAGGCTGCTGGTCTGGTTGAGGAGTAATACGCATTGGCTTAATGTAAACTTCGGATATTTCAACACGTTGAACGCCTTTTGTTCTTGTCACGGCTTGGATGATTTTCTCTCTTTTTTCTTGATCCGCCGGTAGTTTTTTGAGATGCACTACTCCATTCTTGACCCGAATTCGTACCGAAGGGGCCTGGTGCACTTCTTGAACCAGGGCGGTAATATACCCTTCCAGATAATCATCGTTGTTCCTTGAATAGCCAAGAATCGGTTGAAAACAAAAGGTCAATAAAACAATCCATAAAATCATCCTGCCAAATAACATCTTGCCCTCCTACTGAAAAATTGTATTCAACTATAATCTTGGTATGGATTTCATGTAGGGGCGATTCGCGAATCGCCCCTACATGAATATCCTTCACTTTAGTTCAATCTCTCTTTCCAACAATCCACCTTTCACGGAATCGAATTTTATTGAAACTTTTCCATTTCCGGAAACAATAAACTGAGTCATCACTGAGTCCAAGCCCTGTATAGTGGATATTTCGAGTCTGTTTGGCCGTACTTTCACAGGGTTGACTTTCTTGAAATATCGATCCCTGACTATACCGGAGCTCAATACCTGCAAGTTTTCACCTTCCAATGTAATTAAATCCGGAGAGGTGATATGATTACTGACATCTTGTTGAGAGCGGGTTGGAATCATTCTGTCATTTTTAACTTCAATCCAAATACGGTATAGATTTTCATCCAGTTTGTCGAATTTTGTATTTCCAAATGAAATCAATGGCATTTGTTCGGCATGATAGAGCGTGAAAGCCATGTTCCGGTGACACTCTTCTTCGAGCATAAAAGAAGGAGGAACGCGGCCGAACTCTTTACGCTCTCCACCAATCTCGATTGTGCCGTATGTAGGATGTTCATACTCGTGCCATTTTACCGCACCTTGATTCATTAAAAGGTATAGATTGAATTCATGTTGAGCAACATCCCCGGTATTATTGTTACGAAACATGTTTTTAGAAGTCCATAATTCATTCGAAAAAGTAAGGATACCCCGTCCCCCATAGAACCAGTCAATTTCTCCACCCCATACTGTATATAAATCTTTCCAGATAACCAAGGATCGATAAAAGGGAAGCATTTGCTCTCCTTCACGGGCAATCTGCTCAAGTATGTTTTCATCACTCCTTTTCATTGCTCCACCTTTGCGTCCAGGGCTGCGCAGGATCATCCCGCCGGAATTATGATACGATTGAGCGGCAGCTATGTTTGGATGGTCTAATACAAATTGAGCGGCGGCGTGAGTATTTGGAAGAGAAAACGGGAAATCCATGGCTCCATATTGGACATAATCTGGCTGCCAGTCGTATGCCCAATTGCGGTTTGAATCATATCCTCCAGGGCCATCTTCATTGATGCGGCCGTCACCGTCGTTATCGATTCCTTCTCTTCCCAAAATAGTGTATTCTCCGCGTTCGTCAGGTTTTGCACGAGTCATGAGGTATTCCGGATATTCTGGATGGAGTTTCCATCGACCGTCTGGATCCTTTTTGCGCATTAGTGTAATGGTTCCGTTGTTATCCAGATCATCATATCCGTCCTCGTCGACTAATCCGTCCCGGTCGTTATCGAGGGGTTTTTTACCACTGCGGGATGAATGCGCTGTATTAGGAGCATGAAACCAATGATCCCTCCCATCAGGATTAATGGTGGGAATGAGATAAAAAACACGGTGATTTAAAAGATAAGTTATCTCATCAACCTTGCCGAACGATTCACAAAGAAACCAGGCCGTATAAGCCACCACTTCACCCGCCTGGACTTCATTCCCATGAATATTGCCATCGATATACATCCCGGGTTTACGGTCAGGATTGCCTTGTTTTTTATTGGTGATTTCCAAACACCAAATCTCACGCCCCTCATAGGACTTTCCAATTGAATAAATGCTTGTCAGGTTCGGAAACGAGGCGCTAAGTTTTTTTAATATATTCTCAAGCCCTTCACAATCGTGAAATCTATTCCAGTTAACATCGACTTTTCGGACCGCTGGTGCTCCTAGAGCTTGAAAGAATTGTTTTTCTTCACGATCACTTGCGCCCGCTTGTAAAAACACGCTGCCAGCTAAAATAGTGAAAAGACTGTATTTTATAAAACGGCTCATTTTTTTCCTCCTTACCCGTTCCTGTTATTTATTCAATTGGATTGTTTTTTCAACCGTACCCGCCAAGGCAGAAATGACTTTAATTTTCACTTCGCTGCCTGTTTCCGCCTTTATAATATATCGAACCTCTTCAATACCTCCTCCTTGGATTGCACCCAATCTCGGATGGTTTTCTTCTGCTAAAATTGATTCAGTGGGAATATTGAGTTCAATGCGTGTTGGAGTGACTTTACCGGTTCGTTGTCCATGAGCAAGAACGGTTGGCAGATAGCCTTGATTTGTTACCAGTACCTTGATTTCAAACACACCGGCGCCTAGATGAGTGACTTGGATATCTTGAATTCCAATCCGGGGCAATTTTTTCGCAAGTTGAATAATAAAATCTGCGTGTTTTTTCCCCAACTCTTCTATCAAATCTTCAGGGGGTAAAACTTGGGCATAAGGTGAAAAACCACCAACTTCTGCCTTTTGTCCCGGGTAATCCGGATGCTCAATTTTTTGCCAGCAAACAAAATGATCAGGAGCCTTTTCATCCAGCCATTGAAGGTATTTTAATTCTGTTTTTCCTCTCTTTTCTTGTTTTTTCTTAGATTCTTTTTTTTCTTTGTCTTCGTCCGCTTTTACTTTGTCTTTATCATTGTCATTTTCATTTTCTTCCTGGCCGTTTTCTTCTTCCTTTTGTTCTTTAGAATACAATGCAAGGGCTATTTCCGGATTCCAGACTTGGGCGCATAATG
>CAZXSQ010000027.1:0-24404 GCA_964643335.1 uncultured bacterium | reverse complement strand
ATCCTCCTGTTTTTCCATCCTATCAAAGACTCCCTCAAATAGAATTCAACCGGTTAACCTGTCTGTCTTAAGTGTAATGTGGAGCCTGATTTTGTTTGCTTATATAGTCAACAAAATTATGTATCCAGATGCTTGCTTGTATTCATCAGGCAATCAAAATTACATCATGTGAAACATTCGTTGCGGTAGTTGTTTAAGACCGGCAACACAATACGAAGAGAGGAGTTAGAATGATGGATGAAAATGTTATCTCAGAATTGAAAAAATCCCATCAGGAATATTCACGTAATAAGGGATCATCCACCTGGCTTATTTTCGGTTTGGTATTATTGATGGTCATAGCGATAGGGGCAGCTGGGATATATATGGACTACAGGCTGCAATTATTGGAAAGCAAGATATTAGAGCAAACTGAACAAGTCTATGTCCAGTCTCAAAACACCAAAAGTTCTTTGCACCGCGCCCGGCAAGAGATATTGAAAAACCGGGCGGAATCTGCAAAACTCGCCCAAAAAGTGTCTACTACCATAGAAGATTTTTCCAAACTGTTGAATTCCACGATCGATTCTTTTTCTCAGCACACCTCCGTTTTGACTGAAGCCATCGAAAAGAAAGATGAGTCACAACTTGAATTTCTGAAGCAGAAATTAAGTGAAATCGAAACAAAGACGGAAGAACAATCCTCAAAAATGCTTGCCATCGCTGAAAACGTTTCGAAAGAACTGGCAGATACAAAGCAATCTGTTCATCAATCGAATACGCAAGCAGAACAAACTGCCCAACAGGTCGCTCTCCTCGCATCCAGGATGGAGCAGATGAAGAACCAGATAAACAATGGTTTTACTAATTTGACCGATGTGTCCAAAGAACTTAATACCATTGTAAATGCCCAATTCGATTCACAAATGAAAACATTTACCGGTGAGCTAGCCGCTTTGAAGAAGGCATCCGGTGACAGCATGAACGACATCGATAACAGACTTGCCTCCCTTTCACAGGAAATTGACGGTGTGGAGAAGACGGAGAAAACAATTCAACAAAATTTATCCGAACATAAGCAATCCCTCAATCAATTGGCATCTACAATGGACAGTCGGTTGTCTGAACTGCGCAACAACGTTGAACTTGGATTTGCGGCCACCGAGGAAAACGCTGGAATAATCCGGTCGGATATCGCTGAGATGAATTATTCACTTAATGGCAAAACAGAAGATCTTTTAATCGAGTTTACGGATTCCGGCAGCCAATTCAAAAAAGAGCAATTGAAAGCCGCCAAGCAATTCGATAATAAAATTGCCGCTATCCAAAAGTCGATTGACGGTATCAGCCGCCAAATCTCTCAAACGAGTTCATTCGCCGCGGACACTCACAATTTAATTGAGGAGGAAACCATCTCCGATTTGAGAGGCTTGGCTGATGAAGTGTTGGCACTTAGAGAACAAGTCGCGAGCCGGATCAAGAACGCAAACGATAAAGTAACTGAATTACTGCAACAACCACAATCAGAGGGAACTCTGCAGAATTTCCAAAGTGTGTTAAAAGAATTTTCTTTATCCATTCAGGAAACCCAGGAGAAGGTGAAATCCATCCGTAATCAGCTTACCAGTCTTGCAACCAAATTGACTTACGTCGGTTCTTTATCTGAGGTGCAGGATATAAAAACCACAAAAAATGTAACGATAGCTAATGAGTAAGCTGCATCTAACATAAAAAATGAAATAATTCCTGCATATTACAATCATATCCGGGGACCGGTCTTTTATAGACCGGTTTTTTTTATTTTCAATTCTGTTTTTTATACTATAGTATTATTATCCAACAAAAAAATAATTTGGAGGCAATATGAAATTTCCTATTTATCTTTTGTTTCTATTGACTCTATTTGTCAATGTTGTTAACGCCAAAAATGAAAATTCACTAATAATTGCTCATAATTCATCAGTCAATCCATGGCATAACGGGGAATATGGTGGTTTGTATGTAAATTCCAATGAAACCCCGACAGAAACTCCATTGCCACCAACCCCAATGAAGACACCCACACCGACTCGAACACCACCCCATGTATTTACCAGTGGTCCAACACGAACGCCAGTGCCGGTATGGCAGCAAATAATGATTATTACAGACAATGCAGACTCCACCGTAGATTTGAGCAATGCGGTAGATAATGATTCAAAATTCAATAGGGGATTGGCAATTCATTGGGATTGGACTCAGACACACAACATCGTACTGAATGACATAAGTGATGTTCATATTCAAATAAGTGTGGATGGTGATGAATATGTATATTTAGGAAGGACAGCCTCTGCTACTGCTTCGTCATTGTCATGGATCCCTGGTTCTCAACTGATTCATCCTGATTTCCGGGAAGGTCCCCAATATGGGCATACATATGAGTTCCGAGTATCAGCAATAAGTGAAAGCGGAACCGTTAATGCCTATGGCCCTTTCTATTCAGCTGGACCGGTTGAATTCAAGTCCTTTATGACAGTTGAAACAAAATACAATTACGGAATGGCGATTCAGTGGGATTTAGCTCAGGCGGACAATATCGATCTTGACGATATCAAAGATATTCATGTTCAAGTGAGTGTGGATGGAGATGAGTTTGTCTACTTAGGCCGGACAGAATCCGGAACTTCTCAGTTATTGCCGTGGATTCCTAATTCTCAATTGATTCATCCTGATTTCCGGGAAGGACCACAATTTGGGTATACTTATGACTTTCGGTTATTAGCAATTACTGAAAGCGGAATTCCCGAAGCATACGGACCTTTCTATTCAGCGGGACCAGTTGAATTGAGGTCTTCAATCACAGTTGAAGATGACTTGAACGCGACCAAGGATTTAAGTAATGACCAGGATTATGATTCAAAATGGAATCGGCAATTGGTCATCAGTTGGGATTTTGATCCCGAAACAACCATTAGACCTATAAAACTCGCTGATTTTCATGTTTATGTTAGCGTAAATGGTGGAACTTATACATTCTTTGGGCGAGCCCACACCGGTTTTGCCAATCATTTAAATTGGAATGGCGGTGACCTTCGATTTCACGGACCGTTTGAGAATGCTGGTCCTGCGGAGTTTTTACCACTTGTCACAGTGACAGATAATATATTGGCTTTGAATGACGTGAGTAATGGTCTAGACCAGGATGCGCCGGATAGCCGGCAATTGGTTATTCGTTACAACTTTGAAGGGCATGTTGATTTCGATTTAGAAACCATTGCAGATTTCTATGTTTATGTGAAAGTAGATAGCAGGGGGTGGACATTCCTGGGTCGCAACAATAGCGCCATGGCGCCGGAATTTATCTGGGACAATAAGATGATTCCAAAGCTGTCCAATCCAGATTTTCATAGTGGCCCGCAATTTGGCCATTCTTATCTGTTCAGAGTCTATCCGGTTACTGTAAGCGGAATCCCAAAGTTCTACGGCCCATTTGAATCTGCCGGCCCAGTAGAGTTCGTGTCAACTCAGTAATCACAATTAGTTTTTCTGTACTAGTGACTCGTTCAAGAAATGAATTCCACCGGCCGATTCCCCCATCCAAAATAATAAAGGATTGCCTGGCAGATTCGTTCAGCCGCTTTTCCATCACCATAAGGAGAGCGGGGCTGAGCGTAGGATTGATATAAAGTCTCGTTTATAAGCATGGCGTTGGTGGTATTTGTGATCTTTTCCACACTGGTACCGACAAGTATGGAAGAGTTTTGCGCAATGCCTTCGGGCCGTTCGGTTTTTTCACGAAGAACCAGTACCGGTTTGCCTAAAGCGGGGGCTTCTTCTTGTATTCCTCCGGAATCGGTTAAAATCAGAGTGGATATTTCCAACAGAACCGCCATCTCGGGATAGGGAACGGCTTTTATTAGATTTATATCCTGGATACCGGACAACTCTTCATTTACGCATTGTGAAACAGCTGGATTGGGATGAACAAGAAAAAGAATGGATAGGTTGTCATACTCACGAGCCAATATTTTTAACGCTTGGCAGATGTTGCGTAAATTATCCCCCCAATTCTCCCGCCGGTGGCTGGTCACTAAAATAACTTTTTCTTTCAGTTGGAGCTTGCTTAGAATCGCACGGCGCTGCGAATTGGAAATGTGTTTTAACGTGTACAAAAGCGCATCGATTCCCGAATTCCCCACAACGTAAAGGTGTTCATTTCCAATATGTTCACGAAGAAGGTTTTCCTTGGCGGTTTTTGTTGGAGCGAAATGCATAGAAGATACATGAGAAATCAACCGGCGGTTGATTTCTTCGGGAAAAGGATTGTAGAAAACATAAGTTCTCAATCCTGCTTCGATATGGGCGACAGGTATTTGTTGATAAACCGCCCCCAAAGCGGCAGTGAAAGCGGTTGTTGTATCTCCTTGAACAAAAAGCATATCAATGGAGTTTGTCTGTAGATAAGAAGAAATACCCCGCCAGGATTCGCTCACCAGGTGAGTCAGATCAGAGCGTTCCTGCATGAGATTCAAATCATGGGTGACGGAAATTTCAAAAAAATTTAAAACATCATCTTGAAGTTCACGATGCTGCGATGTAGACAAAACATAAACATTGAAAGCCGCCGATTCTTTACATGCAAGGATAATGGGAGCGGTTTTGATAACTTCCGGCCGGGTACCGACGACGAATAAAAGATTTGGTTTTCTCATTATCTTGATGTGAATACTTTAGCGAGATGCCAGATTGTTTGAAAGCCACGATTCGGCAAGGGCGAATAAAAGGCACAGAAACAAAAGAAACATGCGGAGATCGATACGGCCGAACACTTGATCGACGGCCTTATTCATCTTTTCTGGATTTGCGAAGCGGATGCCGTAACGGTCTTGTAATATTTTTTTATCTTCTTGTGTGAGCAATGTTAAATTTGATTCGTTTCTGTCTGGGAGTTCAGGCAAGGTATAATTTTGTTGATGCCGTGCCACCTCTTTTGCCGTTTCCCATAAAAAAGCCGGAAAAACAGGGGATAGCAATGTTTGAGTTTCTACCTCAAGAGCACTATTAACCAGCCAAATTCTTCCTATTCCCAAGGGCATCTCAGAAATCAAATAACTATTCATTTCTCCAATGTCATAAGAAATTAAAGGACGCCCTCTCTTGTCCTCGATTTTACCATGAGAGGCAGGAATCCAGGTTCTCCACATATTGGTGTCCCAATTGTCCAAAGCCAAATCCAAAGGAGATTTTCCTGTTATGGAGATTCCTTGAACTGTATCCGGTTCTTCAGTTTGATGCCAAATCCAACCAAGTTCTTCCAGAAAAGAATTCCATGCATTACTGCTTTGATTAGTCCCACCACTGAAAATAATCACCGAGCCTCCATTTTTGATATATTCGAGTGTTAAAGAACTTTCTGCGGGAGACCACCATGGAGCGAGACGGTTGGAAATAATGGCCAGGTCAATTGTTTCTGAGTAATTCATGGAACCTGGCTCGAGATACTTGTAGATTATTGGCGGTGAAGAGGAATCTTCTGCTAGTGGATTTATAGCGGCTTCAAGTACGGAAAGTTCTGGTGGGGGTTGCTGAGGATTACTGGCGATCCCGAAAGTAAATTGATCAATACAAGGAACTTCCAAGGTCAACGAATTGTCGAGTGACAGATCGTCGTCTGGTTTGACATGAATAGAAAAAACCAGTTGATTTGTTGAAGTCGGTAAATTGGTCTCTGTTTTTGTATTTCGATTTGCTTGAACTGAAAGGTCTGAGTAAAGGGCTGAAAACAGGAATGGCAAGGCGGCTGGCTCTTTCTGTGATTCAGGAAAGGATATGGGTTTACTATATAAATTTTCCCCAGTTTCCCGCCGCCGGATGGCGATGGAGCCGGTTTCGGCAGAGGAGCGGACAGAATATACATGGCCAGCAATTGTTTCCCAACCTGAGATACCCCATGGAGGTGATGAAAGGGTTTCGACTTCGCACCAGGAATTGTTAATTTCACCTTGACCAATAGTGATGACCAGGCTGGGTGGTATTGAAACAGAAACTGTGGATGAGTCTAGGAGTTCTTTCCAGGGCCAACGCTGTCCATCGGTAACAATAACAACACCTTCATTTCCAGTGTATTGCTGCTGAATGGCCGAAAACAATTCTAAAACCGGTGTCCCAGGATTCGATGGAGAGGCAGCGAATATTTCTGTCAATTCATTATTACTGAGTGGATTTAGTGTCCCTGATGAAACCGTAGATTGATCCCAGCGAACCTGGTCTTTTGCCAGGCTATGGATTGACGAGTTTAGCTGGTTCCATGTTTCCTGAGTGCGATTCCACCATGAATCATTTCCTGAGCTATATCCCATGCTGTATGATGTATCGAGAACCATTATTTTGGACTCAAAAGCCCTTCCAAAGGGGAGATAAGAAAAAATCCCACTTCTTTGTTGACCGTTAGAAAACCATTTCGGTCCAGCAAGCCCAAGAATTAAAACGGCGAGAAGAAGAGTTCTGAGAATGAGCAGCAATAATTCTTGAAGATGCGGATTGATAAGTTCTTTCTCTTCAGACTCTTTAAGGAAGCGCAGGAGTGCAAAATTCACCTTCTGGATGCGTTCTTGCTGTTTTCTGCGAAATATCCAGGGAAGGATTAAAACTGGAAAAAACCATAATAACAACGGATTAGCAAAACTGATCATAAGGCCTCATCTTTCTCATGGGTTTCAGGTGGAGGTGTTTTTGTCTCTGATGAATTATGTTCTGGATTCATCAAGGCGGTTGTTTCTTCTATCCTGTTGAATAGAGTAATTGCTTCTTGATGAGCTGGATCGATTTTCAACGCTTTTTTCAATGCTTCATGTGCAGGTTTTTGATGTTTTTGCAGAAGAGCCAGTTTGGCTATGGCGACCAACGTGTCGGGATTGTCCGGTTCCAGCGCCAAAGAACGTTGTAAAAGATTGTTGGCAATATCATATTTTTTTCTTTCGGCATAAACATAAGCCAGATTGCGGGGATAAGCCGGATGAAGATTATTAAGTTCATAAGCTTTTCTGAACCGTTTTTCCGCCAATTTTAAATTCCCGTTTTCAAAAGCAATTATCCCTAGTTGATTCCAGGCTTCTGCGTTGTCCATATCCTGTTGAACCGTCTCGAGCAGAATCGTTTCAGCCTCGAACCGGTTCCCTTTTTGAAGAAGGTTCACACCACGGTTGAACGAATTATATGGACTGCTTGAACATCCTGTGCCAAGCCAGCAAGTTAATAGAATGAAAACGGGGACGAGTGCCTCCCATCCCCGAGTGAATGTCCACTTGTTATTACGCATGGTAAAGATTACCAGGATATTTTCTTTCTT
The DNA here is from genome assembly GCA_964643335.1 of uncultured bacterium. Taxonomy (GTDB): domain Bacteria; phylum Hinthialibacterota; class Hinthialibacteria; order Hinthialibacterales; family Hinthialibacteraceae; genus CAZXSQ01. The sequence goes on along the minus strand of CAZXSQ010000027.1, from coordinate 17,095 downwards.
TTGGTTACAAAATGAGCAACTCGATCTTTGCCGGAAGCGTCTTTATAAACGGTGAAGTTTTCATAAAAGGTTCGCCTTTGAACTTCAGAGCGGATCTGAGGAATTATTGTCGGATCCGCTTCGAGAAAAATATGTCCACCCGGTTTTAATATGGGGGGTGCCCCGTCAAGAATCGTCTTGACAAATAACATTCCATCCCGTCCTCCATCTAAGGCTATGTGTGGTTCATAATCCTTAATTTGAGCAGGAAGTTTAGGTATATCATTGCTTTTGATGTAAGGAGGATTGCATACTAAGATATCGAATTCCGTGGTCAATTCTTTCTTCAATGGATTAAATAAAGTTCCTTCTTTAATCTCCACGTAATTTTGTAAATCATGCCTTCGAACATTGAGACTGGCAACCTGGGTAGCATTGTTTGATATGTCACTTCCCCAGAATTCTCCGTCATCCAAATTCAACGCCAGAGAAATAATAATATTGCCGCTGCCGGTACCCAGATCAAATATCTTGGGAGGTTCTGGTAAATTTTTAGCGATTTCCAAAGCCTTATCGACCAATGTTTCAGTTTCCGGTCGCGGGATGAAAATACCGCTTGTGATTGAAAGGGGAATAGAATAGAATTCGACTTCACCTGTAATGTAAGGGATTGGCTCATGTTTGCCACGTTTCTTGAGAAGAATATCCAATTGCGTCTCTTCAGAGTTTGTGAGTTTCTTCTCTGGATTGGATAACACTTGGGTTCTGGACATGGATGTGACATGAGCAGCGATTAGTTCGGCGGACAATTGAGGAGATTCTACTTTCTTATTCACCAACAAAGCGGTTCCTTGTTCCACGGCTTCCTTCAATAACATCGTTCGACTCCTATTCTTATTCAGGATCAACGCATCATAAAATATTATTATTATAAAGGACTTTACGATTATAGTTGAGTTCTTTTAAAAAAAATAGTACTCCCTTTATCCGGCATGACGTAAGTGTTTAATTTGGTCTTCGCGAATTAAAGCATCAATGAGCTCATCCAGATCTCCTTCCATTACCAGATGCAGGCGATGGATGGTATAATTGATGCGATGGTCTGTCAAGCGATTTTGGGGGAAATTATAAGTACGGATTCGTTCGCTTCGGTCACCGGATCCCACCATTAAACGGCGTTGCGAATGCTGTTCCTCCACCTGTTGAGTTTGATGAATCTCAAGCAACCGGCTGCGAAGCACTTTCAAAGCCTGTGCTCGATTTTTGTGCTGCGATTTTTCATCTTGGCAGCTGACCACCAACCCTGTTGGTAAATGGGTTATCCGGACGGCGGAATCCGTGGTGTTGACGCTTTGTCCACCGGGACCGGAAGAACGAAACACATCGATCCGCAGGTCTTCGGGATCAATTTCAACTTCCACGTCGTGTGCTTCGGGTAATACGGCGACGGTCGCGGCGGAAGTGTGTATTCGTCCGCTGGCCTCAGTTTCAGGCACTCGCTGAACTCGATGAGTTCCCCCTTCGAATTTAAGCCGGGAATACACATCGTTACCGCTGATCATAAAGATAATTTCTTTGTAACCGCCGATTCCAGTGGGGTTGGACGAAAGCACTTCCACTTTCCAGTTCTTGGATTCGGCGTATCGGGAATACATGCGAAATAAATCCCCAGTAAATAAAGCCGCTTCTTCGCCCCCTGTGCCAGCCCGGATCTCCATAATCGTGTTCCGATGGGCGTTCGGATCTTTCGGGCGAAGATGGTTTTCCAGTTGAGACCGGAGCTGCTTTTCTTTTGATTTCAAATCGGAAAGTTCGTGAGACACCATATCCGCAAATTCAGAGTCTTCGGTATGAAGCATACTCTTCAATTCAAGCATCTCATGGCGGATAGAGTTCCATTCCCGGTAATCTTTGATGATAGGAAGATATTCAGCATGTTTGCGGCTCAGTTCGGTCAATTTCTCCCTGTTGGTGACAACGGAAGGATTTCCTAACTGGTCTTCCAGTTCCTGGTAATGTTCTTCCAACTCCTGTAATTTCTGTTCAAGGTTTTCTGTAGTTGTCATTGAAATATCCGGTCAAATCATCCTGTATTCGGTTTTAATTCATTGTACGGTATGTTTGCAAAATAAGTTCAGGAAATGTATTTATATTATTCTACTAAATAAATCCACAATGTTGAATGGAAACAACTTGCGTGTGAAACCATCTTTCAAGCTCTTTGTTTTTGATATCATAAAAAACACACATATTATCTGAACATAACGAAAGAGAGATGTTCATGCTGGCTGATATTAGGTTATCGATTTAATAACATAACATAAACAGTCATACTGCAATGCGAATCAGTGGGCTCTGATTTTGTGTTATATGTCCATTGTTGCGTAGAGAACTGTAGTTTTATAAAATGAATTTTTGGATTGCCAGTGATGAATTTTTGTTTTTTTTATTGAAAATATGTAAAACATATAATGAAATCATTCTATACACCTTCCCTATTAGTCAGGGAAGTGGTAAACATCTCTAGTTAACTGTGTATTTTGTGTGGGATGTAATAATCGTAGTGAACCCACTACGCTAAATTTTAAATATCAAATAAAAGGCAGGAGAAATTATCACCATGAGTAATCAGTATGTCTACTTTTTTGGAGACGGCAAGGCAGATGGTTCTGCCGACATGAAAGAACTTCTCGGTGGAAAAGGAGCCAATCTTGCTGAAATGACGAATTTGGGAGTTCCGGTTCCCGCAGGATTTACAATCAGCACAGAAGTCTGCCTGATGTATTATGAGAACAAAGGGAACTATCCGAAAAAAGTAGTTGATGAAGTAAACACCGCTATGTCCAAAGTCGAAAAGACCATGAAAATGAAGTTTGGCGACCCGAAGAATCCTCTTCTTGTTTCCGTCCGGTCTGGAGCGCGAAAATCCATGCCCGGTATGATGGAAACCATTCTGAATGTTGGTCTGAATGAAACGACTATCCAAGGAATTATTGAAAAAACAGAAAATCCCCGCTTCGCATGGGACGCCTACCGCCGATTGATCCAGATGTATTCAGATGTGGTTATGGAAAAAGCCGCCGGAATTGAACCGCCGGAGGGAAAAGGCATTCGCAACCAATTGGAATCCGAATTGGTCAAGATGAAAAAGAAGCGAAATGTTGAATTGGACTTCCAATTGACCACTGAAGATCTTCAGGAATTGGTGAAAATTTACAAGGACAAAATCAAAAAGGTGCTGAAGAAAGAATTCCCGGATGATCCACAAGGTCAGCTATGGGGTGCGATCAATGCGGTTTTCCAATCATGGAACGGCAAGCGTGCCGTATCGTACCGGCGAATTGAAGGGATTCCGGATGAGTGGGGAACTGCCGTCAACGTTCAGTCCATGGTATTCGGAAACATGGGTGAAACCTCCGCCACAGGCGTGGCTTTCACTCGAAATCCTGCCACTGGAGAAAATCAGTTTTATGGTGAGTGGCTGCCAAACGCCCAGGGCGAAGATGTCGTCGCCGGTATCCGGACTCCGAATCCTATCAACAAATCCGGGAAAACCGAACAAAGCAAGCATCTGGATTCTCTTGAAGAAGCCATGCCCAAAGTTTACAAAGAACTCGATCAAATCCAGCGGAAACTTGAACGCCATTATAAAGACATGCTGGATATCGAATTCACTATCCAAGAGGGTAAACTCTGGATGCTTCAATGCCGTGTGGGGAAACGAAACGGACCGGCAGCGGTTCGAATGGCCGTGGAAATGAACAAGCAGAAATTGATCAATAAACAAGAAGCTGTATTACGTGTCACCCCCAGTCAGCTGGATGAATTGCTGCATCCTATTGTTGATCCCAAGGTTGAAAGTAAGACAGAAGCACTGGCCAAAGGTCTTCCCGCCGGGCCGGGTGGTGCCTATGGTAAGATTGTGTTCACGGCGGAAGAAGCCGTGGCCGAAGCGAAAACCGGGAAAGATGTTATTTTGGTCCGCGAAGAAACGAATCCCGAAGATGTTGAGGGGATGCGTGCAGCCAAAGCGATTCTGACCGCACGCGGCGGTATGACCAGCCATGCGGCCCTTGTTGCCCGTGGTTGGGGGAAATGTTGTATTGTCGGCGCTGGCAAACTCGAAATCAACTACAGCAAAAAAACATTGAGTGTTGATGGTAAAACATTGAAAAAAGGAGATACGATTACTCTCAACGGAACCAGAGGCTATGTGTACGAAGGCCAGCTGCCGCTGATTGAAGCGGGCGAAGGCAATGTTTATTTTGACGAATTCATGAAAATCTGCGACTCGGTACGAAAACTCAATGTGCGTACCAATGCGGAAACCCCTGATGACGCCAAAAAAGCTCGTGAATTCGGCGCCGAGGGTATCGGATTATTCCGCACAGAACACATGTTCTACGGCAAAGGTTCTGAACAACCGCTTTCTAAACTACGAAAGATGATTCTTGCTGGGGATGAGGATGAACGGCGCAAAGCGTTGAAAGAATTGACCCCGTATGTCAAAAGAGACATAAAAGCTACTCTGGAGGCTATGGATGGGCTGCCCGTTACGATTCGACTCTTGGATCCTCCGTTGCACGAATTCGTTCCGCAGGATAAAGCCGAAATTCAAAGATTGACCAAAGATTTGAACATTAGCAATGCAGAATTTAAACGCCGTTCGGAAGCTCTGCATGAGACTAATCCAATGATGGGTCACAGAGGAGTCCGGCTGGGCGTCACCTATCCGGAAATTGCTGAAATGCAGATTCGGGCTATCCTGGAAGCGGCTGCCGAACTTATTAATGAAAAGAAAAAACCATATCCTGAAATCATGATTCCCGTTTTGAGTACAGTCGAGGAACTCGAACACCAATTCGAAATTGCTAAGAGAGTGTATAAAGAAGTGTTAGATGACAAAGGACTGAAAAAGATTCCTCATATGCTAGGAACCATGATTGAAATTCCGAGGGCCTGTCTCGTTGCCGATAAGATTGCAGAAATAGCGGAATTCTTCTCTTTTGGAACCAATGACCTGACACAAATGGGATTTGGTTACAGCCGTGATGATGCGGGAGCCTTTTTGCATCAATATGTCGAAGAAGGAATTCTTCCTGACGATCCGTTCCAAACTATCGATCAAACCGGTATCGGGGAGCTGATTAAGATAGCCGTGGAACGCGGACGCAATACACGGAAAAATCTTAAGTTGGGAATTTGCGGTGAGCATGGAGGCGATCCTGAGTCCGTTGAATTCTGCCATAAGGTTGGTTTGGACTATGTATCCTGTTCACCTTTCCGAGTACCAATTGCAAGACATTCGGCTGCTACCGCTGTGGCTAAAGAATCGTAATAGATTTCAATTCAGAAAATGAATACGAATCCGGGCAGGCTTTCATTACAAGTCTGCCCGATGCTTTTTTAATGTAACGCCGCCATCTCGACGGCATGTTTAAAAAAGCCAGCAATTCCTCATAGCAAATGGCTTTTATGGGTTTCAAATAAAAAAACAAATTTATCTAGCGATTCTGCCGTGATGATGGAAGTTACCGGATTGTGGGTTGTAGCTGATCTGATTACAAATTAGAATGAACATGTATTATATAATATAAGTTCATGGTTGCTTTTATTTTCCTCTCAAACAACGATTTGTTTCATTATTTAAGTTTAAATAAATATACATAGGTATTTTTATTTGATTATGTAGAATTGGTATATTATTTGTTATACCTATCTTAGCAATTTTTGAGTAGTATTCTCTAGAAAAAATCTTTGTAGTTTTTTCCTGTGTTTTTCGATCGATTCAGACGATATTTGTCTTCAAAACCTCGAGAACCAAATAACAAAAGGAGAAATAAAAGTGAGTAATTCGGTTATGATTGTGGATGATGCCGCCTTCATGCGGGCTACTTTGAAAGATTTGCTTACTAAAGGAGGATTCGAGGTAGTGTGTGAAGCAGTGAACGGTAAAGACGCTGTGGATAAATTCAAAGTTCATAAACCTGATTTAGTCACTATGGATATAACCATGCCCGAGATGGATGGACTGGAAGCGTTAAAATGCATTATGGAATTAGATCCTAATGCAAATGTGGTGATGTGCAGTGCTTTAGGCCAGCAGACAAGTGTATTGGAATCGATAAAATCCGGGGCCAAAGATTTTATCGTTAAACCCTTTCAAGCGGAGCGAGTCTTGGAGGCTTTAAAAAAAGTGTCCAGCGGATAAAGTTTTTGATATTTGCTGAAAAAAATGATCACGTTCATATAATTCGTGATATGTTGATGCAAAAAGAGATGGAGGTTCTTTCGTGAAAGTTGAATATGTAAATCCTTTTATTGAAGCGGCTTCCTCGGTATTGGATGAGATTGCCAGTCTGAAAACCGATCGGGGAAAATTGTCCTTGAAAGATCCCAATCAGCCTTTCAGGGATGTTTGCGCCATTTTGGGACTGGTTGGCCGTATTCACGGACAGGTCATTTATGGTTTTGACGAATCTACAGCCAAAAATGTTGTCTCACGCATGATGATGGGAGCCGAGGTGCTTGAATTTGACGAAATGGCAAGAAGTGCTTTGGGGGAATTAGGAAATATCATTACGGGCAAAGCCTCTGTTATTTTGGAAAGCAATGGTTATCCCATCGAAATTTCTCCACCCACATTGGTCATGGCTACTAATGTGCGGATATCTTCTCTTAAAATACCGATGATTGTTGTTCCATTAGAGAGTGAAGTGGGGATCATTGAAATATATGTCGGCCTGGAAGAGGCAGAACAATAAATAGTGTAAAGAAAGCAACCCAGATGGCTAAAGCGGGCGTGATCAATAGAAAGAAAACCAAGAACAGCAAGACAGAGAACACCAATTCATCCATTCCGGTCTTTACACATTTTTCGATGTCAGACCGGGATTTCTCGGCTTTCCGGCAAATGATTTATGATTATGCAGGCATTGAAATCAAGCCGCACAAAAAAACGTTGCTTGTCAATCGGTTATCCAAACGATTGCGCAATCTTGGCTTAAGCGGTTTCGGTGAATATCTCGAGTTTCTGAAAACGTCTGACCGGCGGAACCAGGAACTTATCGAACTGATTGATTGTGTGACGACCAACAAAACGGATTTTTTCAGAGAACCTCAACACTTCACTTACCTCCAAGAAAAAGTGATACCTGAATTGTTGCAAAAAAACTCCTTTCGTACTAACGGTTTGCGCATTTGGTCGGCAGCATGCTCTACCGGTGAAGAACCTTATACCCTAGCAATATGTTTATCCGAATATTTGAAAGACAAGAATTTTGAGATACTGGCTTCCGATGTCAGTGAAACAGTGCTGAGACATGCAGTGACCGGTATTTATGACGAATCCCGTGTTGCTCCCATCCCCATGCCTCTGATGCGAAAATATTTTTTAAGAGGGAACAAAAGATATAAAATTAAAACGGAATTGGCAAAATTTATTACATTCAAAAGGGTGAATTTAAATCAGGACTTTCATCATTTTATAAACAATTTTGATGTGATCTTTTGCCGGAATGTAATGATTTATTTTGATAAACCGACGCAGCAAGAGATTATTAACAAATTCTTTCATGCCTTACGCCCCCAAGGTTATTTATTTTTGGGTCATAGTGAAACTCTTCAGGGAATGAACGCTCCGTTTACATATGTCGCGCCGTCGGTTTATCGTAAATAGCGAAAAAAGTTATGGTAATGGGAGGTCAAGATGTCATTTGATTCAGAAGCCTATATTGAATTATTTTTCCAGGAATCCGAAGAGCACATTCAGCAGATGACGGAGGCGCTGTTGGATTTAGAACAAAATCCATCTGACAAAGAAGCGCTTTCGGCTTTGTTTCGATCTGCTCACACGATCAAATCGTCCTCGGCCATGGTTGGATTTATGCATGTCAGTGAATTCACTCACCAGATGGAGGATTTGATTGGGTATTTGCGGGACAAGGATGTTAATATCAATACGGACACGGTAGATTTGTTATTCAAATCGTTTGATGTCTTAAAAGAAATGTTTAACCAGCTTCATGATGGTGCAACTGAAGCCAAACGAAATCAGACCAAAAATCGTTCGAAAGAACTGATTGAGATATTTCAACGTATGATTCAAAACGAAGAAGAAGTCGTCCCGTCAGGTCTAACGAAAGAAAAAAATGACCGGATTCGTTTGGATGAAGAATCACGCATTTGGGTGGAGGAATTGCGTTTGGCCGGAGACAATCTTTATGAAATGACCGTTCATTTCTATCCGGACGCCCAGATGGTTTCAGCCCGTGCCTTTTTAATTCTGAATAATTTGAACCATATCGGTACGGTGATCAAAACGGTGCCCAATCTTGATGATGAAAAGGATATTCTCGAACAAATCTTTTGCCTGATTGTCGCTTCCAAACAAACCGAGGATGAAATAAAAAAAGCGGCGGATGTCTCGGATGTCAAGAAAATTGAATTTCGTGAAGTTACTCAAATTGAGCAATTTGAGTGGCCGGATGAACATTCCAAAGCCGAGAAAGAAGAACCCAATAAATATGAAGAGGCAAAACAATCTGACCAAGTTGATGAGACCTTAACATCCTTTGATCGCCGTGAGGATCGATCCAAAACTCAAACTGTTCGAGTCAATATAGAAAAACTCGACCGATTGTTGAATTTGGCGGCGGAAATGGTCATCCAAAGAGGAAGAACTCATGAACTTAGTCAACAATTGGTAGGCAAGAACGGTAAAGGGGGTATTGAAGAAGAAATACTCGATTCGATTGTTCAACAAGGGATGTTTCTCACTCAATTGCAGGAAACCATTATGGAAGCCCGAATGGTTCCGATTGGAATGGTGTTCTCTCGATTCCGCCGTGTCGTGAGAGACCTGGCTCATGCCCGTCAAAAACAAGTCAATTTAATCATTGAAGGTGAAGAAACCGAACTGGATAAGAAGATCATCGATCAAATTGGCGATCCCATCATGCACATGATCCGGAACTCCATCGATCATGGACTTGAATCGACTGAAACGCGTATCCAGAATGGTAAATCCAAAGAAGGCCTGCTTCATCTTAATGCCACACATCAGGGAAATAGTATTGTAATTTCTATTCGAGACGATGGGCGTGGAATTGATCCGGAAATCTTGAGAAAAAAAGCGGTTGAAAAAGGTGTAATCAGTTCTGAAGAAGCTTCGATCTTGTCGGATAGAGAATCACTTTTTTTGATCTTCAGACCCGGATTTTCTACGGCTCAAGAGGTGTCGGATATCTCCGGTCGAGGTGTTGGGATGGATGTTGTCCGGCGGACGATCGAACAACTGGGTGGCACAGTGGACATAGAAACGGAATTAGGTAAAGGTACCACTTTTTATCTAAAACTGCCATTGACTCTGGCGATTATACAGGCGTTGTTGGTTGAGGCTGCGGGGGAATTCTACGCTTTGCCGATTTCCAGCATCTCCGAAACGATTCGAATTTCAAAAGAGGATATTTTTTCGGTAAAAGGACAAGGAAAAGTCATTCGTTTACGGGAAGAAATCGTTCCGATTTTGAATCTTCGTTCCATTATTGACGCTCCCTTGATTGAAAACAACGAAGAGCGGCATTATGTGGCCGTGCTCAGACACGGAAAAGAACAGGTTGGATTAATCGTTGACCGGATGGTGAATGAACAGGAAATCGTCATCAAACCACTTGGGGGAGACGTTTCCAATGCACCTTACATTGCCGGAGCCTCCATATTAGGGAATGGAAGAGTCATTTTGATTCTGGATGCGGCTTCTTTGATTGAAAAAACTCTGGGTGTTTCCGTTCAAAATTAAGCATGGAGGCTTATTGATTTATGGATAAAAAAATTCGTGTGCTTGTTGTGGATGATTCTGCTTTGGCTCGGCGGATGCTCACCGATTTTTTGAATAAACAATCTCAAATTGAAGTAGTAGGTACTGCTCAGGATGGCAGTTTTGTTCTGCAGAAGATTCGTCAGCTGCAGCCTGATGTGGTTACTCTCGATGTTGAAATGCGCAAGGTGGGTGGGTTGGAAATACTGCCTGAAATTGTCAATAAATTCAATTTACCGGTCATTATGGTTAGCTCCTTAACCGAGCGGGGAGCACACGCTACCTTAAAAGCCCTTGAATTAGGGGCAGCCGACTTTGTCACAAAACCCCAGGCGGCAGGAATCGGAAGCATCCAGGAAATCGTCGATATTTTGACGAAGAAAATTGTTGCTGTAGCCAGAAGCCGGCGTTTTAAACCGGCCCAGGAAAAGAAAGTGACTCCTGCATCGGCTGTACCGGTTTCCGCTCCCAAAATCTCACCCAGCAGTATATCTTTGACAAAGCCTTTGCATTTGGATGTCATTGCTATCGGCGCATCGACAGGTGGAACTGAAGCGATCAAGGATGTATTGACCGGTTTGCCCAATACACTTCCGGGAATTGTGATTGTTCAACATATGCCGGCCGGTTTTACTTTAGCCTTCGCAAATCGGCTAAACTCGATATGCAATGTCTTTGTGAAGGAAGCTGCTGACGGGGATGAATTGCTTCCAGGAACGGCATTGCTTGCTCCGGGGGATTACCATATGATTGTTCGCCGGGGAAGTGGACGTATACGCGTTCAGTTAATGAATTCAGAACCGGTGAATCGGCATCGCCCTTCGGTTGATGTGCTATTCAGGTCAGTTGCTGAACAGTTTCGTGATCGAAGTCTGGGAGTTATTCTTACCGGAATGGGGAGTGATGGAGCACAAGGATTAAAATTCATGCGGGATTACGGCGCCGTTACTTTGGCTCAAGATGAAGCATCGTGTGTCGTTTTTGGTATGCCCAAAGAAGCAATTAAAATTGGAGGAGCTGCTTATACCTCTTCGTTGAGTCAAATTCCCTCTTTTTTGGTCAAAAACATCCTTCATTCCACTACAGGATTCAAAACGGCTGGATTGAAAAATGCCAGATAGGCCGATTGGATAAACTATTTTCGATACTCATTTGGCGAAATCTTACAGCGGGTCATTACCCTGTAAAAAGCCTCACGAGTCAAGCCTGCCTTTTTCGCTGCGATACGAACATCGCCTTGAGTTTCATCCAACAGAGTTTTCAAGTAAGCCTGTTCTGCATTGAATACGACTTTTTCACGGTAAGTCTTAAGATCAATACTGGTATCGGGCCGAAGACCAAACAACTGATCTTCCTTGATCGTGTGCGATTCTCCATTCAAATGAATATCTTCCACACCGATACGGTTTTCCAGCGTGTTGAAAAACGCTGTCTCGATAACAAATTTGAGTTGGCGAATATTTCCTTGCCAATCATGGGAACTCAATCTTTGCAGAGCTTCCGGAGAAATGTCCAGATTTTCCCGTTGGTATTCTGAGGCAATTTCCTTGATAAAATGCCGCACAAAGAGGGGGATATCCGATGGCCTTTGTCTTAGCGGGGGTACACTGACTTTTTGAGCGGATATCCTGAAAAACAAGTCCGACCGGAATGAATTATCTTGAGTCATTTCCTGCAAATTTTTGTTGGTTGCGCAAATGATGCGAAAATCGCTCGATACTTCTTTGTTTGATCCTAAAGGCCGAAATTTTTTGGTTTCAAGGCATCGAAGCAGTTTGGGTTGAATCTCTTGAGTAATTTCTCCTATTTCATCCATGAAAAGGGTTCCATGATCTGCCTCTTTAAGCAGCCCTTTTCTTTCGATTGCCCCAGTAAAAGCTCCTTTAGAGCAGCCAAACAATACCGATTCAATTAACGATTGTGGTGTGGCTGTGCAGTCCATAATCACAAAAGGTTTATCTCTGCGGAGACTGTTCATATGAATGGCTTTGGCAATGCATTCTTTCCCGGTTCCGGTTTCTCCTTCAATCAGAATGGGAAGATTGGATTGGGCGGCACGCAGTACTGCTTCATAGACCGGCTGCATAGCGGTGGATGGTCCCACGATACCTGGGAATTCAAAATTCCGTTCCAGGACTTTTCGATGGAAATCATGTTCACGCCGAAGAATGCAATATTCTTGAAGACGCCCAAGTTTTTCTTGAAGAATATTTACCGTGATCGGTTTTGTGATAAAATCCCATGCGCCTGCTTGCATGGCTTCCACCGCGCGTTCAATTGAACCGTATCCGGTTATAACCATGGAAATAATGTTCGGCATGGTTTCTTTCAGCCGGTGCATTAATTCAATACCGTTTAAATCTGGAAGTTGATAATCCAGGAGGGCTATATCAATAGGCTGCTGGGAAGCAAGATTTATTGCAGTTACTGCATCCCCCGCTACAACAGTATTATACCCCAATGTCCTTAGAATTTTCTCCAAGGTTTCTTTAACGAGGTCGTCGTCATCAACTATCAATACATTGATATTATGCATAAATTTAATTTTTTAATTAATCAGTTTATAAAATATATTTTTTATTGTGAAGGGATAACGTGATTCATGAAAAAAAACTCATGGAAGAAATTAAACAATATTTAAGATATCAATCCGGTACGGAGAATCAATTTTAAAGAGTCGAACAGGTGACAAATATAGGTCACCAAAAATTGCCTGTTTCTAAAGTGGTTATGATTGTAATCAAGAAAGTTACAGAAATATTTGATTTATAACCTGCCAAATTACATTTTAACTTTCTTGTCCAGCTTATTTTTACTTTTAATAAATGAGAAACTGCTCCCTATATTTCTATGCAGGATACATTAATAAAGTTAAATAGTTTTTAATTGCTTGATATCATTAGATTTATTAAATAAGCAATAGAAAAACCGATATGAAATTTTCTTTAATAGTTTAATTTTTAAATGGACAAATTCAATGGATAAAATTCTGGTATCCATATTGCCATACAACATAGATAACTCTCTAAATTATGTAATTCAACATTTATATTTCAAAGGATAATTGGAGGAAGTCAATGATTTTTAATTTCAATAACATAAAGATGAAACCGAAATTGATGACGTTGTTTTTATTAGTGGGAATTATCCCTCTATTAATTGCTGTCTGTGTTTTTTATATGAATGTCAAGCAAGAAATAAGAGCCCAAGTTTCCAATCAGTTGAAAGCAGTACGGGACATTAAAAAAGCAGAGATTGAAAGTTTTTTTGAAGAAAGGAAAGGAGATATTGGGGTTTTAGTAGATAATGTGGGTTCTATGCGTCAAGAAGCGTTTGACAAATTGGACTCCATTCAAGAACTCAAAAAAAGACAGATTGAAGATTACTTTACGAAAAGAGTAGAAGATTTAAACACATATCGAACCAATACAGCTGTTATTCAAGCTTTTGAGCGTTTTGCCTCGGCTTATCATGAAGGTGGGCTTACTGGAAAAGAGTGGCAACAGTGGGATAACTTGCATGGCGAAAAATTGAGAACTTATGTGAATCAATACGGTTATTACGATTTATTTATGATTTCTCCACAGGGAGAAGTCTTATGGACCGCCGCCAAAGAAAAGGATTTAGGTTCAAATTTAATAACGGATTCATTGAATGACAGTGGTTTGGCCAAGGCCTTTCAAGCAGGGAAAGAAAATGTACACATCCAGGATTATTCCTGGTATGAACCATCCAATGGACAAGCCGCCTTTATAGCAGGGCCTGTACATAATGCCAGTGGAACGCTTGTTGGGGTATTGGCCTATCAGATTTCAACGAAACAAATCAATGAGATCGTGCAGCAGCGTAAAGGAATGGGAAATACCGGTGAAAGTTATCTTGTCGGAAAGCAAAATGGTAAGATTGCATTCAGAAGTAACATGTTAACCATGGGGAATGGCAAATATGTTGTCGGTTATGAGATTTCAACACCTTACATTGAAAAAGCCTTGGAAGGAAAATCGGAGAATGAAGTGTACACGGATAGTGCAGGTCAATTGGTTATGGTTTCTTATGACCCGATTGATATCGAGGGACTAAATTGGGCGATGATCTCAAAAGTCAACATGGAGGAGGCGATCGTTTCATCCATAGAAGGAGAAGAGGACGATTTCTTTATAAAATATGTGGATTCTTATGGGTATTATGATCTCTTCCTGATTCATCCAGAGGGAGAAATATTTTATACAGTCGCTCAGGAAAGTGATTATGGTACCAATATCATCAATGGAAAGTATAAAAATAGCGGCTTGGGAGAATTGGCAAGACGAGTTTCTCAATCCAAACAATTCTCTTTTGCCGATTTCGCTCCCTATGCACCAAGCGATGGTGAACCTGCTTCTTTTATTGCCCAGCCTTTTATCAATAAAGACAATGATATTGAATTGATTGTCGCGTTGCAGATTTCTCTTGAGGCCATTAACAGCATTATGCAGAATCGTAGTGGAATGGGAACTACAGGAGAGTCCTATCTTGTTGGTAACGATTATTTAATGCGTTCCGATTCATATCTCGATCAAGTTCATCACACTGTAAGTGCTTCATTTAAGAATCCCACAAAAGGTAAAGTGGAGACTGAAGGGTCCAAAACTGCTTTATCGGGAAAAACCGATTGTAAATTGATCATCGATTATAATGGAAATTCTGTTTTATCGGCTTTTGCTCCTTTAGATATTTTTGGTTCCCAATGGGCAATTTTATCTGAAATTAATAAAAATGAGGCATATTCACTCTTGGGAATGTGGGATAAATTCGGAAATAAGTTAGGTTTGATGGGATGGGCGATCTCCATTGCGGTGGTTCTTTCTTTATTGATTGCTTTATTGGCTTATTTTATAGCAGTTAATATTTCCAATCCTCTTTCAAGAGGGGTGCAGTTTGCGGAGACTATCGCCAATGGGGATTTCACACAACATATGGAGGAGAACCGCAAAGATGAAATTGGAATATTAGCCAATACATTGAACACAATGAGAATTAAACTTCATGATGTATTGTTCAACGTCAGTTTATCCTCAGAGCAAGTGGCATCGAGCTCAGAAGAATTATCAGCCTCTTCGCAAAATCTTGCCAATGGAGCTTCGGAACAAGCGGCAAGTATCGAAGAGACAACTGCATCCATTGAGCAGTTAACTTCAGCAATAGACCAGAATTCGACCAATGCAAATGAAACCAATGAAGTTGCCATTAAAGCATCCAAAGAGGCCGAAGAGGGGGGGCAAGCCGTAGGTGAAACCGTGCAAGCCATGAAAAGAATCGCAGAACAGATTTCCATAATCAATGACATCGCCGATCAAACAAATCTTCTGGCGTTAAATGCTGCTATTGAAGCGGCAAGGGCTGGTGAAATGGGGAAAGGATTTGCCGTAGTTGCCGTTGAAGTCAGGAAATTGGCCGAAAGAAGCCAGCAGGCTGCCAAGGAAATTAGTGAAGTGGCCAAAGACAGCGTCAACAGGGCAGAAAATGCAGGAAATTTAATTCAGCAATTGGTTCCAGCAATTCAAAAGGCATCGAATTTGGTTCAGGATATCGCTGCTTCTTGTGAAGAACAGTCAAGCGGGGCCGATCAAATACGAAATGCCATCTCCCAGTTGGATCAAGTGACCCAACAGAATTCAGCTACCAGTGAAGAATGTGCTACTGCGAGTGAACAACTTTCAGCCCAGGCTCAGTCTTTGCAGGAAATGATCTCCCGATTCAAACTTGAAAATGGAAATAATCAATCTGTGATAGCGGGGGCAAAACAACAATGGAATTCTGTATTGAATGATCAAACACAAGAAATTCCTTCTTTGCCAAGCCCCGCTGAAAAACAGGAATCAAATGAAAGTGTGAATAAAGGAGATAAAAAGATTAATTATGGGGACAATTCATGATAACGAACGCATATCAGTTGATGAAAGTTCATAATAAAATACATGGTTTTTTGATAACAATGTATTAAAAACACACTGACGTAAATGAAATGCTCTTGGAGAAGTCAAAGACAGTTTTTTTCAGGGATGGTTGATTAATAATAATGAAAAAGATGGATGTAGCTTTTTTGATATCGAGTGATATGGCACTGTTTGAAGTACTCAAAGACAAAATTACAGCAGTTTTTAATTTGCAAATTCAATGTTTGAAAGAAGAGGATTTACGTCAGGAACTTCAGTCTGTGGATCCTTTGGTGTTTTTCTGGGATGCACGAAATTATTCGGAAGAAAGGTCCAATTTTATCAATTGGTTAAGGATGCATTATCCAGGTTATCCACTTATTGCGTTACTTGATACTGAAAATCCATCAAATCGGCTGGAATTATACAAGTTGGGGATTAATCTAATAATCAACGTCTCTTCAGACACGTTTGAAGATAATTTGAGTTTGATAATTGGCGCAATTATTGCGGATGAAAGATTCGGAAGTCATTCCCCATACAAACAACAATCAATTTTAACATTTAAGTTTTAATTATTTTCAAAAATTGAAAGGAGTCAAGAAAATGTCACAAACTAATCAAGTAGCTGAGCAGACAGGTCAATTTGTGAGTTTTAAACTCCATGGTGAAGAGTATGGAGTTCCCATACTTAGCGTTCATGAAATAATCCGGTATGAAACAGTGACTCGGGTACCACAAAGTCTTGATTTCATCGATGGTGTTTTGAATCTTCGCGGTCAGGTCATCCCGGTCGTCAATCTTCGCAAGAAATTTGGACTGCCCGAAAAAGAGGTTGATAACTCCACCCGGATTATGGTCGTTGATGTAAATGGACGTGTCGTGGGCATGGTTGTGGATGAGGTTTGTGAAGTTCAGGATATCAACCCGGAAGATATTTCACCGGCGCCTCCGTTAGGCACAAAAATTAATACGGAATATATCACCGGTATGGGCAAGGTGAATGACCGATTGATGATTCTGCTTAATTTGAACAAAATTTTTACATTGGATGAACGGGAACAAGTTGAGGAAGCGGCAAAGGCATAAATAGCGGTGGGAAAAAAGTGAGTACTATTTTGATTTAAGAAGTGGAAGACAATTTTACTTTTGGATTTTCTATCACGATTTTTCGGTCCGAATCAAAATAGAGAGTTTTTCTGCGGCGAAACGATTCAATTCCCATTCCCACTGCCGCCATGACTTTGTAACCGCTTAATGCATCCATATGCGGTTTGTGGCGGGTTTGTATGCAATCGATGAAATTTTGCATATGGTCTTCTCTCTGACCTTGATAGATAATAATGGGATCTTTCTGAAAACGATCCATAAATTCATCCTTAAA
>CAZXSQ010000026.1:15435-24685 GCA_964643335.1 uncultured bacterium | reverse complement strand
GTATTCCAGAATGGCCGCCGGAGCGGAATGTTCGAGCACGTTTTCAGCAATCGGTTTTAAACGCTCCACTCCATCCAGGTACAAAAACTGATTTTGAGATGAAGCAATTCGGCTGGCTCCTTTAAAGGTTAATGTTAACAGACGGGCAATTTCTTCCTCATCGACCTGATCGGAAAACCACGCTGGGACAACCATGAATACTTGGGATAGCTCAATCATCTATACGTTTATCCCTTCATATTACCCATCACAATACCGTTAAAAAGAAGCCTGAATGTGCCGTGAGGCTGCGCCCGATGTTGTACTCGAAATCCGTAAAGCACGACTTGACCGTTCCCATAAGAAACAGAAACAAGGGCGGCTTTATTTGTAAGATGCTTCTCGCCCATAATCCATCCGCTAAGAAGCGTAATAGTATCATCGTAGGACGCAACGGCTATGGGATTACCAATGTCAGGTCCAATATTTATTTCTTTCTTCGAAGCATCAGTAAATTCATAAGCATAAGATCGGGCAAAATAGGCAGAGGCTGTATCATCCATACCCCATGCGAGAGGCGAACGCTTATCAAGATTGACTCTCAAAATGGATCCGGGGCAAAAGAACTCACTCCTGTTCAATCCGGACAAACCGTTTTTGACCGGAAGGTTAAAATAATTGATGGCAAACATGGAAGAAGTATCCAAACAAAGCAATGTCCCGCCGGATTTAACAAACTCCTGAAGGTGAGCAACACCCATCTGGCCGATTCCCCCCACATATTTCGGAGCAGTTCTTGATTCAGACATACCGTGAAGCAATGTCCCTGTTCCAATATCGGGAAGGATAATCACATCATGACGCCGATTTAAATTGCCCGCACGGACATCGGCGTTATGAAGTGTGTCATAATCAAACTCGAACTGTTCGAGCACAAACCGGGTCCATCCTTCATCCATACTCGGTGCCCAAGGTTGATATAGTCCCACCTGCGGTTGAATTAATTCCTTCGCCGAATCTTTGGGAATAGAGGGAATACGATTTACTTCAAGTCCCAGTTCCTCTATCCAACCGGTCAGAGTTCTTTGCTGGGAGGAATTGTCCGGTGAAAACAATAAGCAGCCGGTGGTATAATTATCACCGCGGCTAACAATCGGTTTAATCGAGACAGAAACGGGAATCCCTTCCCGAAATGAACGATTCAGGAGAATGAAATCATTGGTGGTGCGATTTCGAGAAGCATAAACTGAACCACTCCCGTCAATTTCTCCTTCGGAAAACTCTATCGTTTCAAGATGTTTCGTATTGGCATTAAAAGGTCTTTGAACAGGAACGGCATCCACTCCCATTTGATAGGACAATGTCCATCCCGCCACATCATAGGGAGGTTCAGCTGGTCCGCCGGGATACACCCGCCGGTCGGGATAATCCTGTGGTTCCAAAAGGTCTCTCAAATGATTGCGATAAGGTTGTGAAGCAAAAATAACGTAAGTTCCTTCATCGTATTGTACACCATCTGCCGTAAACGGTTCTTCCGCCATCGAGACATCAATACCACCCATATTCAGAATTTGCAGCAATCGAACAGCCGTGGGAACATCACGTTGATCCAATGGAAATATAAAAGCATAAGGGGGTTCTTCTTTCCCTAAACGAATGGCCCTTTCTCCCATAGTCAAGTAATTTTGATTGAAGCTGTCTCGATAACGAGCGGCTACGGTAAACAGGGCGTAACATGCGATTTCCTCATATTCAACGACATCACGAAGCCGCCACCATCCTCCATCCCATGGATCGGTAAAATTAACCTGGGGAGCATATTTCTTCAATCCCCGTCTATGTCCCCTCAATTGGGATTTGCGTTGAAAGATCGGCGATGCAATACGGGGTGACGCCGCTTCGGATAACAATCCAACAATATTATGTCGGTAGGGTGTGGTACGGTTTCCTCCATGCCACCAATTATCATAAATTGCATTGGTGATGACTCCTTCTTTTCCGTTTTCAGCCAACTCAGTGGACATATGACCCCCAATTAATTTCAGCGACTCATGAATTAGAGGATCCACATTGGGATTTACAGGATCATAAAAAGGAGGTACGAAAAAACGACACCCCCCGCTGTCCATTTGATGAATATCATAAAGGATCGATGGATACCATTCATCATAAAGCACCCGGGTCAGGATTTGTGTCTCTTTTTGAGTTATCATGTACCAATCCCGGTTATCGTCATGCCCGGTATATTTTTGGTACAGCCAGGGCATTCCCATTCCTTCCCACGGTTTCCCCAGACTCTTTTCATACCAATCGATAACCTTGTTGATACCATCCGGATTGGCGGAAGGTACCAGCAAAATAATATCGTTCTCCAATATCTCCCTAGTGCGTTCGTCGTTTTCAGTAGCCAATTGGTACAGCAATTCCATCGACATTTGTGAAGACCCGATTTCAGTCGAATGCAGCGCACAAGCAACAAGGATAACAGATTTCGCTTCTTTCAATACATTATCTTTTTCATTCTCATCAATCTCATTCGGATGGGATAATTTGCGTTGAAGCGACTTGTAATGATCGATATTCCGGATGGTTTCCGGAGAAGAAATAGTTGCCATTATATAGGGATTGTTTTCAGTCGATCTGCCAACCTCTTCTACGATCACTCGATCGGAACCTTCGGAAACAAGATTAAAATACTCAACGATGGTTTCCCAGCGGGCTAATTTGAAGTCCGCGCCAACCTGGTAGCCCAAAAAATCTTCCGGAGACTGAATTTCCTGCGCCAGACAGACTCCATAACTGAAAAAAATCAATAAACTCGATAAAAGCAATATTCTTCGCATAATTTTCACTCCAAAATAAAAGTATAACGCATTATTGTCTTGAAATTCTATAACTGACTCACTATCTTGAGTGAGTTTTTCAGATGGGTCAATAGAAAGATTATCTAAAACATTTCATTGTAAAATAATACTTCTCATAGAGATTGCACATAAAATAAATATGTGTTCAAATAAAGCATAAAATCCGCTAAAATGGGAGGAGAAATATCAAAATAAAGTACGTAAAGTTTTAACATTACAACAGGAATTGTTTTGACACGTTGCTTTCAATGAGTTCCGTAAAACCTAAACTCTATAGCTGCAGCAATTCTAATGTAGAGGGATTGGGGAGTTTAAAAATGCGTATAGAAAAAAAGTCGCAGGGGGATTTGGTTCTCCTAAAAGTATCTGGATCCATAAGTTATATGGATACGTCCACCTTAAAAACAACACTACACAGGCTGGCGAATGAGGGCAAAAGAAAAATAATTGTTGATTGCAAGGAAATGGATAGTCTCAACAGTCCTGCCTTGGGCGCTTTTCTCAAAACATACAAATCCCTGAAAGATGGTGTAATCGCTTTTGCAAATGTGAATCCTCATGTCAAGAAAGTGTTCCAAGATACTCAACTTGATTCGATGTTTAGAATCTACGATTCAGTAGAAGAAGCAATGAGTTATCATAAACATGATTAAGTGTAATTCATTGTCCGTCATTTATGATCTTATTTGCTTTTAAAGGACAACATCTATCAAGACATAAAATGTTGGACTCGACCTGAAATTAGCGAATCCGGATTTTCCCGCATGCCCTTATACAACACCGAAGCCCTCAGCTTACGCCGAAGACGTACACGTGATGCTGATGCTTTTATAACACTATTTTCCCGTCATTTTGGAAAAATCACTGCCAAGGTGCGCAGCGTCATGAAAACCACGAGCCGCCTTGCTGGCGTAACTCAACCTTTTCATCATCTGAATGTCGTCCTATACGCAAAAACTGAAAACCAGGACATCTGGACACTAACCCAGGTTTCACTTATTACCCAGTTTCAAAATTTACAGCAAGATTTAAACCGGATGAGTTTTGCTTCCTGTCTGGCTGAATGGGTGGATTTGCTCAGTGAAGATTTCGATTCCAATAACACGGTTTGGAATCTTCTTCTGGATGCTTTCTATCGATGGGATAGAACGGCACCGGCGATAGAAGACTTGTTTTTTTATCAATGGCATCTCCTTTCGGACGCTGGTTGGCAGCCTGAGATCAATCAATGCGTACTTACTGGTGAAAAAGAACGCACCACTTGGACTTATTTACCGGATAAAGGAGGCGTCGCCTGTAAAGAAAACACATCCGGTGTTCTTACTCTCAGTGGAGGCGCGATCCAGGCTCTGCGCAAAATAGCCGCCTCAAAAAAACCTCCCCGTCATACCTTATCTGAAATCCAAAAAAAAGAAATTAGCCTTTTACTCAAAAAGCATCTTGAATATCATGGTGGAGTCCAATCACGGACCGGTCTTTTTGTTGATCAGTTAAAGGAATTGGAGAACCTATCACGATGAATCGAATCATGATATTGGGTATCGGTCCATTATCGATTGAAGAATCCAAGAAATTTCATGGTGGCGGCAACCGGGCCTGGCATCTGACCAGACCTTTATTGGATCAAGGATTCGAAGTGATTCTTCTCTGCATGAAGATCACCGATAAATCTTCCAAAGATACTCTGGAGGAAGAATATTCCCAAAATGGCCTGTTGACTTATTACTCGGTGGATGAACTAACACGGTTTGCCGATAACGATTACTTGCGGAAAATAATCGAACAATACCAACCCGATGCCTTGGTCGGGGCTTGTGCTTATCCAGCCTGCCGTGCCTGCGCTGTTGCCGGTGACCTGCCGGTCTGGGCTGATATTCACGGTTATCCATTGGGTGAAGCACAGGCCAAAGCCTATCATTATCAAGAATCGGGATACATACACCATTTCTGGAATATCCACCGTGAAATCCTGCGCCGGGCAGACCGTTTTTCCGTCACCTCCGAAAGACAACGCATGGCAACTATCGGTGAATTAGGTACAATGGGCCGGCTGAATCAACATACTTTTGGTGAGCCATTGGTCTCCACCATCCCCATTGCATGGGACTCCCATACTCAGTTCATTCAACATCAAAGAGAAAAAGACAGTCCCTTTATTGTCTTATTCAGTGGAGGCTATAACCTCTGGTGCGATGTGGATACCCTGTTCAAAGGACTTGAAATTGCCATGGAGCGTGATTCACGTATTTATTTTCTTTCTACGGGGGGAGCAATTGACGGCCATGATGAAAAAACGTATCCCCGCTTCAAACAAATGGTAGAACAATCCCGATTCCGAAACCGCTTCGATTTAAGAGGGTGGGTCTCTAAAGAAGAACTCCAGCACTGCCAAAAACAGGCGCATTTAGGCATCAACGCCGATCTGGATTGTTATGAAACTTATATCGGTGCACGCAATCGGATTACTGAATTTATGGCGCGCGGCATACCAATTTTGACTTCATTGGGATCGGAAATCAGCCTGATTCTGTTTTACAAAGGCATGGTGCTGACATTTCCTATTGGCAGCCCTCAATCCCTGGCCAATGAAATCATTTTGGCCGCCAATCACCCTGAAAAAATGAACAAAATGGCCGAAAAAGCCAGACAGTTGTTCGAAGAGCAATATACGTATTCACGCACGGTGGGTGAATTCCTGAAATGGTGTGCCGATCCTGTCCACAGTAGGGATTTCAGCTACCCGCCCGTTTTATTAGATTATGGTTACCCAACTCAAAAAAAAATTCATCGAGAAAAATTCGGAAAACGTTTCTTGAAAAAGTTCAAGTTCAGCCGTTGAACACCAGTAATAATAACTTATCCTAAATTATGAAAAACGAGTTTAATGATACAAACCAAAAGGGGAAGGAACAAATGAACGTCTTTGAGGCAATCCAGGCTCGGTACAGTGTACGCAGTTACAAAACTCAAGATGTTGAAGAAGAAAAACTGACTCGCATCTTCGAAGCAGCACGGCTTGCTCCCTCAGCCAACAATAGACAGGAATGGCGTTTTGTCATAGTAAAAAATCCTAACACCCGCAAAGCTTTAATGCATGCCGCACGTGAACAGGAATTTGTCGGTCAGGCGCCGGTAATCATTGCATGCTGCGCCGTAACCGATAATCATATCATGACTTGCGGACAACTATGTTACCCGATCGATGTCGCCATCGCCATCGATCACATTACCTTACAGGCTGTGGAAGAAGGACTGGGTACTTGTTGGATCGGTGCTTTTTATGAAGACAAGGTGAAACAAATTCTCAATATCCCAGGCGATGTACGGGTGGTTGACCTTTTAACGCTGGGGTATCCTGCGGATGAACCTTTAGCCAAAAACAGACTACCGCTGGACACCATTGTAATGCGTGAACAATGGCAAACTTGAGACTTAACTAGACAATCGTTTGAATTCCCTGTTTTCTATTTAAATATTTAGGGGTAAAATATTATTTAGGAGATAAATAATGAAATTCGCGACTAATTTTTGAAATTGGCTTTCTCAATAAATTTTAATTAAATTATGAAGAACCCCTTAATATAAAGAGGGAATCGTGGAACCGAGACCTCAACGCCGTAATACAAAACCGGAATTTGAACTGATCCTGGAATTCATTGGATACAAAACTATTGTTATTCTGGGAATCTTGGGAAGTATTTATTTCTTTTCCGGGTACAAAAATTACATGCAAAACATGCCTTTTTTGAAATCCTTCTCGCCGTATTACGCACTTCATTTGCATGACGGAGCCCAAATACTTGATGATATTATCGAGTCAATAGGAAATTGGTTTGAAGCGCAAACCGAAAAAGCCGGTTCCTCTCTTGATTCATTAAAACAAAAAATCTCAAACTATTTTCAGGCCAATATCGCTCCGTTTATTCGTAACCATCCGGCCTTTTCTATTTTATTGTTTACCACGGTTGGTTTTTTTACATTTATATCCATCTTTTTATTAATAACACTTGCATGTAAAAAAACCTTTGGCCTACTAACGACGGGATATTCCAGCTCTTTTTCGGGCAAAAGCATTTTAGAGAAAAACGAAGACTTATGGTCGTTCGATCCTCGTAGAAAACCCTCCGAAGAACAATTAAAAAAAGTTTCCAAAAGCCTCGAACGATTAGTTCAACGTGCTCCGGCAATGGGAGGGAACGTCCCCAAAAACGCCGACAGTTCCATTCGCGAATTTGCTCATATGAACAAGGAATCGGAGTATAACTATCGCTGGGCGGTCTATGTCATGGGTCCAATAAAAGGTACAAATTTCGATAACTCTTACGAGATCCCTATGGCGTTGGACCAAATTAAAAAGGTTTGCCAATTCATGGGCCAAGCCGCGGTTTATGAAACACTGCCACTTGATCTGGTGTTGTTACGAACAAAAAAAGGAACCAAATCCTGGGAAGTAGACCATTCCACCGGGGCAGTAAATCTAGGCAAGTCCTATCCGGTAAAAGTATTAGAAAAGATAATGGTACAATATCGCAATTACTTCATCTGGGACGGACGAGCCAAAAAATCTATAACAGGATATGGCACACGAACTTCCGCTGCAACAGCAAATTAATCTTTTACATGACCGACACCATGTTTTGGGCCTGACTGAATGGTGTTATATAGGCCGTGGATATAAATGACAAACTTAACATAAGCATTCACCCATTCTCGCCCCTTTTTTACACTTTCATCCTTATGCTTTTTCTTTTCGAGTGCATTGGTAAACCACTTTTCGGTTTCCTTTTCAATTTGAGAAGTAAGTAGATGGATCAAAGTTTTCGGATTTCCTGTGTCCAATGCTTTTTCCGCCATAGCAATATCTTTCGAAAGCGGGGTTGCTGGCTTAAGTCCCGTATAAGTCATACCTTCTGCTTCCCGATGAAGGCGGACAGCGGTTTCCATAAAATACTGTTTGGCCAGTTTTTTTTGCTTCTCCTCCCTTTTGATAAACCTCATGGCTTTGATCAAACTTTTCATGGAGCTCCTTTGCTTGTTCCTCACCAACCCAAATGGCTATAAGCTCATACTTGTTTGTCTCCAAGGCCTTTCTAGCAGCAGTGGCAACAGGGCCGTTTTCCCTGTCACAGTGCGGCCAGGTCGTACCGGCAGACGCCAAAAACATAATTACAAAAACATAAACTATGATCCATGCACTTAGTCGAACTTTTTGGGTATACATCGTGATTCTCCTATGATTTATTGCTTAAAGACTGAATAGATTTTAATAGAACAACCTTAAAAATTCGGATTTTAATGCATAACGAAGTAATCAGATGCCAAGTAAAGATATAAAAGGGATAACGAATATCGGTATAACACGAAGAAAGCCAACTGTTTATTCTGGTTTATTCCCTGTGATCACAAGACTTGTCATATAATCGCCTGGAGTGGAACCAGCGGGGAGTTTTTCCATCATTTTTTGATACACTGAATCGTGTGTGTTTACGATAGAATTAACATAATCCGGCTTTGTTTCCAGTTGAATATTGACCAGTCCTGCATCCTGCGCCATCTTTTTTGTCTCTTCAATTAACACCGCACCTGCAATGCAGCCGATCAACGCTTCCACCATTTCGAGAACGGATGGTGGCAGAGGTTGTAGTAAGGCCATATCCGACACGGATACTCGACCGCCGGGTTTTAAAACACGTGCGATGTCCCGCCAGACTTGCGGTTTATCGGGTGAAAGGTTGATAACACAATTGGAGATCACGACGTCTACATTGTTGTCGGCAATAGGCAAATGTTCTATTTCACCCAAGCGAAACTCAACATTCGATAATCCAGTTTGCTCTTGATATACTGCTAAGTTCTGACGTGCATTGGCGAGCATTTGCGGCGTCATATCCACTCCGATGACCTTCCCCTCTGCTCCCACCTTGCGACCGGCTATAAATACATCGAAACCGCCTCCACTCCCCAAATCAACCACAGTTTCACCGGGCTGAAGTGAGGCCAAAGCAAACGGATTTCCGCAGGACAGTCCCATATTGGCCCCTTCAGGCAATTCGGACAATTCGTCTGTTGAATAACCGATCACCTGAGCAAACTGGCTGACAGCATCTGCAGAAGTGGTTCCACAGCAAGATGAAGGACCACAACATGACGAACCACTCTGTTGAGCAATCGATCCATATCCGGAGCGAACCTGTTCTCGTATTTTCTCTTGTTTTTGTAAATCGCTCATAAATACTCCTAATATTAAAATTAAAATGGATTCTTAAATCCCTCTTAAATACGAAGATCAAGTTGGACGCTTCTTTGATGCTTAAATTTCTTTGGCACGAGCTTCATCAATATTATAATTGACATACGTTAGGTAGTCCAATCAACTCGACCCATTTGACCTGCTTGATTTTTTTTCA
>CAZXSQ010000026.1:0-15425 GCA_964643335.1 uncultured bacterium | reverse complement strand
CATGTAGTTTTGTTTTTTACGAGAAAAACTATATATCCGGTGTCGGAATTGTTCCTTTTAGGGAAATTTGCTTAAGTGGTTGGATTGTATCGTTCACTTGATCTTCAAATTTTCCTTCAAATCCTCAATACTGTTGAGCAAATCTTCTATGTCTTTTTT
Source organism: uncultured bacterium (assembly GCA_964643335.1). Taxonomy (GTDB): domain Bacteria; phylum Hinthialibacterota; class Hinthialibacteria; order Hinthialibacterales; family Hinthialibacteraceae; genus CAZXSQ01. Next base: position 15,266 of record CAZXSQ010000026.1, on the reverse strand, counting down.
TAGCGTTGAATGAACATTGATTAATCCCATTTGTATATGGGTGGCCGATTCCACTACCGGATCAATCGATTCTGGCGGAGAATCATTGTTTCGCATCACTTCAATCGATTTTTCAAGGTGTTTCAACACGGTTTTATTGGTCTCATACATCTCCGTTAAAGCAATAAACGAATTAAAAAAAAGTAAGGGAGACAATTGATGACGTGAAACCTGATCAGAAATTTGCCGGATCTCTTCCAGCATCTCGTCCAATATGCTATCACGAAGAAACCGCGTTTTATTCATATGCCATATTCCTCCATATTTCTATTCGTAACCTTAATTTAAACAGTTCTTATCATTACGGATTTTCGATTAAAATGAAAGATGTTAGAATTCATTCTATCAAAAATTTTAATGTATAAAAAAATTGGACTTATTTTTTTATACAAACTGCAAAAAAAAGGTGATAACTGTTGTCTGACATGATTAGAACATATCAAAATATCTTCAATCAAGCTGTAACCCAAGAGAATCCAAGAAAAGAATTGGTTTCATCCGATCAAAAAGAAAGGGAAACAATTCGAAATGTGATTTTCGATTTAGGTGGTGTATTAATTACTTTCGATCCACGAGCTTTCATCCGTCAAATATGTCAGGACGAAAAATCAAGCCAGGCTCTCTTTTCTCTGATTTTTGAAAGCCCGGAATGGGTGCAATTGGATAGAGGTCTTATTTCAATTGAACAGGCCAAAAATATTTATACTCAACGAGAACCGGCACTACAGGACTCCATCGAAAAATTTCATCGAGAATGGATGGATATGTTTCATCCCATCGAGGATACCATCGATATTTTGAAAGCATTGCATGAAAAAAACGTAAATTTATACGTTTTATCCAATTTCATACAAGAATCCTTTCAAATCCTCCGTCCTCAATTTCATTTTTTGAACCTCTTTAAAGGCATCGTCGTTTCCTTTGAAATCGGACATGTAAAACCGGAAAAAGAAATATTCGATCATCTGCTGCAAACGTACAACCTGGAACCGTCCGAATCGTTATTTATTGATGATTTGAGGATTAATGTCAATGCCGCGCAGTCTTCAGGCATACAAACCATTCTGTTTCAATCTCCACAATCTCTCCGAAAAGAACTGGAATCGATAGGACTTCTGTGAAGCCTGTATGGATTGCATAACATTTTGTTCCACTCATATCATTAAAAACAAGTAAGCAAATACCTTCCAGCAAGGGAGAATTGTTAATTTGTTGATTATATTGATTTTATACATCAAAGCAAAAAAGCATAAATAGAAATTTTCACTCTATAATCCCTCTACATCCAATTTTCAGAATGCCTTGTTGATATTTTTATTTCAATTTTCTTCTTTGCTACCTCAAAAGGTTGACGCATATCATGTGGATTTGTAGAATTTAAAACGGTTGATCTTGGAGTAGATGATATCTTCAATCAACTTACTAAACTTTACTTTTTTGAGGTGATTAATTATGGCCGACATCAACGAACGATGGGAAGACAACGCTGAAGGCAAATATTACATTGACAAGAATTGCATTTTATGTGCTTTGTGCGTTGAAATGGCACCGGACCTCTTTACCGAGAGTGAAGACGGTGATCACGACATCGTCTGTAAACAGCCTGAAACAGAGGAAGAAGAAGAACTTATGAAAGAAGCCATGGAACAATGCCCAGTTGATGCCATTGGCGACGATGGCGCATAAAATCTCTCTTCCGTAATAAGATCATAATACCTCTCCGCTGAGAAGTATTATTTATTCACTACGTGAATCAACAGATATTCAATTTACGCCCATGGTATTTAGAAAATATCTCATCAATTATTCTTTCTGACACTCATATTGATCTTTCTCTTTCCCCTTTCTTTTTCCATTTTGATTTTGGATCCCATTTTTTTTTACCAGAAAATAATATCACCGGGCGTTACATTGATCGAACCAGGATAACCAAGCTCGTTCCAGCCATTCCACAATGAATGGAAGAAAAACTGATCTCCCTATTTACAGTCCCCGTTCGGAAACGGTTACTCACATACTGTAGAACGGCGGTTGAGTTGAACTCCCGTCCTGCGATGTGCTCCTCTACGCCCGGCGATTAATTGACTGTTTTCAGAATTCCGGAAGGTCTAATATTGGAATTATTGCACATGAAAACGATTCGATTAAATATATGAACCAATATAAGCAAGGATTCATCTCGATTCAGTCATATTTTATAAATCCTTCTTTCATCTACGTTGGATTTGTAAATTCACATTATCATAAGTTCTATTTTCTGTCATTTACTTTATTAAGTAAGTAAAGGGGTATAGACGAAAAATCACACAATGAACCACGGAGAAGTTGAAGATTCATCGCCATTATTTGATTTTGTATCATTACCTTCAACGTTGCGAAAAAAAGGATAATCGTAGGGATCAATTTGAATATGCGAAGGGTTTTTATGGGACCGGTTCGAAGACTTTGTAGAATCCGGTCCCGAAGCCTGATAAAAAATTTCTACTAGGGAAAGTGACAAGGCAAACAACAACCCAAAATTTATTAATAATAAACCGATTGAATGGAGAAATCGAGTAAGCATAAGTATAATCCTATTAATAGGTTATCATGAGCTGAGAAAAAAGGAACTCTTAATGTGTGCCAAAACCATAACGCACTATACTCCGGAAATGCAATCATTTCTGATCTTACCGGGCAGCATCGATGAAACGCTGGATTTCAAAAAGATTTTCGGTAATTCCAACCCGGTTGAAATCGAAATCGGCACTGGAAAAGGACGGTTTATACTCGCTGAATCCTTGAAACGTCCTGATACCAATTTTCTGGGGATTGAGCGATCTCAAAAATGGCTGCGCGTCACTTTATTACGTGCCGCTAAATCCCCCAGAAACAACATGGCATTTTTATGCCTTGATGCCGATATGGTCGTCAAGCTGCTGCTTCAGCCTAATTCCATTCAGGCTTACCATGTCTATTTTCCCGATCCTTGGCCCAAGGAGCGGCACCACAAGCGTCGATTGTTCAATCCACGTTTCATCGAAAAACTGGCCGACACTCTGATTCCACAAGGGACTCTGTATTTAAAAACGGATCATCCGGAGTATTTTAATGTAATAAATAACAATATTTTGCAGTCAAATCTCTTCGAAATCAGTGAACAATCAATTATCAACGATAAAATCACCGATTCGGAAGATACACCCGAGACGGCTACACACTACGAAATCAAATTTCGGCAAGAATCCAAACAAGTTTATTTCGTTACATATAAATCCCTAAAGAAATCAGCCCATAATCAAAAAGATTAAGAAATTTCCCTCATATTTGCATTTTTTATTAATTTTTGTTATAATTTATTATAGAATCTGTCTTTATGGGATTGATCATGAATAAGAATTTTTTTGATGTATCATTCTTTCAATCGAACAGTGCCAATTTGGAAACCATTATCTTTTTAGTGCTGGGCTGTACGTTGTTTTGTGTGGCAGTCTTTTTTATTTACAAAAAATACATGCGCTTCAAAAAAGAGCAGGAACTTCAAGAAGAAATGGAACTACGTGATTTTGAAAGCGTTGAAAGTAGTACCGTTAATGATCTTGTCAAACGCTACAAAATGAATGAACCCATTAATATTATGTATTCTTTGAAATTGTTTGACGAACTGGCACAAAAAGAAATGAGCCGTGTTTTGAGCAGTCCGCTTTCTTCCCAATCCAAAACTCAATATGTAGACCTGCTTTATCGCATCAGGCAAAAAATGTACTCCCCTTCAGAAATGAGCACCGGTCATCAAGAATAGGGACTTCTTCAACTAAACTTTTTCAGTTTCCATCACTTCACTTTCTATTTCTTCCTGTGCAAAGAGTGCTTTTGTAAAAGCATCCGGATCAAATGGTTCCAAATCCTCGATCCCTTCCCCAACACCAATGAATTTTACAGGGAGGTTCAATTGTTTATGCACCGCGAGAATCACTCCCCCCTTCGCGGTTCCGTCCATTTTGGTGAGAATCAATCCAGTCACACCGCACGATTCCAAAAATGTTCGGGCCTGATTGATGGCATTTTGTCCTGTTGAGGCATCTAAGACCAACAGGGTTTCATTTGGAGCAGAAGGGAATTCACGTGAAATAACACGGGACATTTTCGATAATTCCTGCAAAAGATTGGATTTCGTATGCAACCGGCCAGCCGTATCGATAATGACATAATCAGGTTTATCCGCTTTGGCGGAATTCATGGCATTATAGACCACTGAAGAGGGATCCGCTTTCTCAGCTCCAAGAACAATGGGAACCCCGGCACGTTTTGCCCAAATTTCCAGCTGCTCAATAGCCGCCGCTCTGAATGTATCGGCGGCTACCACGAGAACTTTCTTGCCTTCTTTTTTCAACCGGGCTGCCAACTTCCCAATAGCGGTGGTTTTACCGACGCCGTTGACGCCTACAATCATATAAATACTTGGCCCTTCTTCCGCCGTTTTCAGTGTTCGATCACCCTGCTCCAGCATGTCACGCATGAGCTCCTGCAGAGTGTTGATCAGCCAGTTCAAATCGTTTGAGTTGTTCTTTTTCTCTTTACGGATTCTGGTTCTTAACTCTTCCATCAAATTAAGAGTTGTTTCCACACCCACATCGGCTGAAATCAGTGCTTCCTCCAAATCATCCAGCAAATCGTCGTCGATTTTACCTCTGAGCCGGAACAAATTCCGTGTTTTTTTGGCGATGGATTCTCGTGTTGAGCGCAAGCGCTCCCGCAGTTTGGCAAACATGCCCTTTTTCTTGGGAGGTGCGGAGCTTGATTCCTCAGTCTCTGACACTTCAGTACGTTCTGTATCCGGTAGTTCTTGAGATTCAGTAACCGGTGCTTCCTGTTCTTGCTCTTGAACTTGATCTGTTTGTTCTTCCGTTTTCTTTTTTCTCCAAAACATATTTCTTTCCTTTATGAAATGTTATATAAAATCTAGCCAAAAATATTCGTAATACCCTATCTAATACTGAGAAGGCTAAGCCCCGCCCAGCCTCATTCTTTGCCCCAAAACCGGTTACAGGTCTAAAGTAGGGGCGGTTCGCGAACCGCCCCTACGGATTGCCCAGCCTCAAGGCTATGACATCATCCTCCGTATAAAATCAATCTCACGTTCGTACACAGTAATTTACCAACTACCCATATCAGCTTATTATATTAAAAGTTCAGGCTTCATTGTGGAAGTCAATGTAAAAAAGTGGCTAAACCTACAATACCTTGCTCAAAACAGTTAGCATAGTGTGTTTCCAAAAATAAAAATGGGTTCGTCCCACTAATTTCTGAGATATGGAGAAAGGAGAATTATTATGGCTAGACCACTGAATGTTGGTCTCATCGGAGGTGGTGGAGGAGCGTTTATTGTCAATCCTCACCAGAGAGCAATCCACTTTGACGGAACCCGCAAAGTTGTCTGTGCTGCACTCCATCCCGACCCGGATGTTGCTTTGAAAGAAGCGGAGAACTGGCCTTATCCCATAAAAGGCTATCGCAATTACGATGAAATGCTGGATGAAGAAATGAAAAAACCGGAGGGAGAGCGAATCGATTATGTCTTGATCGTCACTCCCAATCACGTGCATTTCGATCCGGCAAAAAAGGCCCTTGAAAAAGGATTGCCTGTTTTCTGTGAAAAGCCGCTGACCATAACTTTACAAGAATCCGACACTTTAGCATCCATGGTCAAGGACAAAAATATTCCATTTTGCACAGCCCATACCTACCTGGGACATTGGTCCAGCCGCCTGGCCCGGCATATTGTTACATCCGGTTTGCTCGGAAATATTCGCTGGGTAGACGCTTATTACATACAAGGTTGGCTGGCCAGCCGTGCTGAGGACGAAGACTGCATGCAGGCCGAATGGCGCGTCGATCCCAAACGGGCCGGCGGCAGCTGCTGCGGCGGCGACATCGGAACTCACGCCCTGATGCAGCTCCGCTATGTCACCGGTCTGAATGTTACCAAATTCTGCGCCTACCTGGAAACGTTTGTCAGTGGACGCCAATTGGACGATCACTTTACCACCTACTGCGAATTATCCAACGGAGGAAAAGCCTTGGTTCGCGCTACACAAATCGCAGTAGGCCACAAAAATGACTTGGGCATCGAAGTCAATGGCGACAAAGGAACACTTTTGTGGAAACAGGAAGAGCCAGAAGGCTTGACCGTTATGCTGCCTGGTCAACCAGACCGCACCTATTGGCGTGGCGCGGTTCAACCTAACGATGGTTTCTTCAAAGATATTCCCGAAGATCTGATGGAAGAATCTCAAATGATCCCGCCCGGTCACACGGAAGCGTTCCACGACGCCTTTGCCCGCTTGCACCGCTGTTTCGAAAGCGATGTCCGTGCTTACCAGGCAGGAACATTCAAAGGAAGCGATGGATCGAAATATGCAAACGTCGATGACGGCCGCATGGGCATTGCGTTCATTGAAAAAGCCCTCGAAAGCAACCAGAAAAATCACGCCTGGGTGTCCCTGGTTTAATCGAATCGTTCAGTGATAGAAAGCCTCTCCGATGATTCAAGGAGAGGCTTTCAACACATGTGATCTAATGGTTATACAGTTGAACTTTCGAATCTGAAATCAAATTGCCTACTTGATGACGCAGCTCAGTCAGATCGCCGGATTTAAACACAAACGAATTCACTTTACTCTTCAAATAGTTGATATCGGGTAAGTTGCCCTCAAAAATGGCAACAATTGGTAAATCATCGTCATGTGTTTTTATCAGTGTGATTGTTTCAAGGAACTCCATCCCTGGCGTGTAACTGTCATAAAGCACTAAATCGGGTTTTTCTCTTTCCAAAAACTGTGGAGTCACTTCGTATCCATTATCGGCTGCAATAACTTCGTAACCTTCATCGCACAATTCAGACCGATACAATTCGCACAATTGAGGCTTATTTTCAATAAGTAGTATTTTTTTTCTATTCAATATCGATCTTCTTTCTTCCACAAATGAATTGTTATATACTTGAATCATTTCCATCCTCATTTGAATCTCATTTCCTTAAAATGGACTAGGGAGAGTTGTCTCCATACCAGAAGAGGGTATTTTTCTTTTATTTTTTTTAAGGCATGAAGTAATACCAAAAGTAATTATTACTTCGATATTCAACTCTCCCTATCGCCCATACCGTTTCTTGAATATTTGTCGTGGGTAATCCAATAGATATTAATTAATCATTATCTAAATTTTATTTTACGCTGTCTGGATAATTTGAATATCGGGTGAAATATGTTTTATATTTAAGACGGTGTATAAAAAGTAGCTGGGGAATTTTCTTACTTAATAATAAGGAATCTTCTGAGAAGGGTGTAATGATTTATTGCCCTTCCAAGACCCAATAGACCGCTCGACAAATCAGCTGGTTAAAATTTTTAACATTCAGTTTTTTCTTGAGGCAGGAAAAATGACTCTGGACGGTTTTCATACATATATTCAATTCTTCCGCTATCTCCCCGGTGGTTTTTCCCTGCCCGAGCAGATGCAAAATCTCCAGTTCACGATTAGACAGTTGTTCAATATCCGAAGCACGAACATGGGAGCTGTCATTTTTTATTATTCTGAGAAGAACGCGTTCCGATACAGTTGAACTTAAATATAATTTCCCTTGCGTTATGGTCATCAGTGCACTGACCAATGTGTCAATAGGTTCCTTCTTGCTCAAAAAACCCTTCGCACCTGCATGGAGACAGCGTTCCGCGTAAATCGATTCTTCACGCCGGGTAAAAACCAGAATAAGAATGGTCTTGTCCTCTTGATTGATAAAGTTAATGAACTCTATACCACGATCTCCTTCAATAGCAATATCGACAATAATGATATCCGGTCTGTACTCCTTTACCGAATTAAGCGCATCATTTACATTGTTCGCTTCACAACATATCTTGAACCGATTCATTTCTTTTATTGCGGTGTACAAGCCCCTCCGCATAATTGGCTCATCATCCACCAACATGATTTTCATATCCGATTTGAGTTTATTCTTCATATTTTTCACTATCACTGGTGGCCTGGATTTTAAGTCATTCAAGCCTTCTAAAGTCTATTTTTACAATAGTATGATTTCTTGCGAATGGAATGGGACTAAAGTTGATAATATATATCAACAAGCATGAGAATAGATACAAAAAAATTCGCCTAAGTTTTAGCCCTATATGCTTTTAATGGATTCCCTTATTTATATCGAGCGATAAAAAAGTAAAATTTTTTAAGTTTATAATATATTGAATGGGATTCAAAACTGTTTCCAATGAAAAAAACCTTATTTAGGAAAGGACAGGTTCAATGATTTTTATTGATTTTATATTCGCTTTTATTATCGCCATTTTATTGAGTTTTCTTTTGGTCTCGGCATTAGGCTGGGAACGGCCTGCTCGAGAAGGGCCCTGGGCTGGATTTGCCTTGTTGTTTATTCTTCTCTTTCTGCTCATTTGGGCGGGGGGTGTATGGGTTACACCATTTGGTCCAGCAGCCGGTGGTGTTTATTGGCTGCCTTTTTTGTTTATCGGGATTATTTTGGCATTGTTGATTGCAGCGTTGATGCCCCCTCACCGGCCACGCACTCCAAGTGAAGCCATCAAGGAGGCTGAAGAAGAAAAAGCACTGGCCACCGCTTTCGGAATCTTTTTCTGGATACTCATCATCATATTGATTATATTGATCATTTTGAACTATATTTAATTGATGAAATTAATCGCGCAAAGAAAAACCCCACGAGCGGAAAGTTCGTGGGGTTTTTTCTTCTTGAGGTCTAGATTAACCTTGATCAGGGTTTGTAGACGGTTATCGAAGTTCCATCACTGTCACCATCGGGGTCATGATTGGCAGAGGAATCGTAGGAGTAATCATCATGGGATACCTCATTAACAGTAAGAGTAGTGCTTCCATTACTCTTATGAATATTGCTAACACTAAATGTCACCTGACCATCATTATTGGTGATTTTTGAATCAGAATTCCCTATTGACCAGGATACATTTACGGTTGCACTAGATACGGGATTGTGACTGCCATCATGCACGGTTACGATTACTTCTGCTGTCCACGTGCGGCCATTGTTGATGCTGGTTCCGTCCAAATCACCGATATGAACATTGGAACTAACTGTATTATCTACAGTAACTGAGATGGAGTCGCTGGCGGTCTGGATTTCAGTATCTGTCGCAACGGCTTTAACCGTATGGTCCTCATCTGCGTATGCGGTTGTATCCCATGAAGCTGACCAGCCATCCGAACTATCTGAATCCACGCCAATTGAGACGCTATCAACAAAGAATTCAACTTGATTAACTCCATTGTCATCTGAAGCATCAGCGGTTACGGACACTGTTCCTGAAACGGTCGCTCCATCTACCGGATTGGTGATAGAAACAGTGGGTGGATCATCTACATTATCGATGGTAACTGAAACGGAATCACTGCTGGTCTGTAATGCGGTGTCTGTCGCAGTCGCTGAAACTGAATGGCTTCCGTCAGCGTATGTGGTTGTATCCCATGAAGCTGACCAGCCGTCCGAGCCATCGGTATCAGTGCCAATAGAGCCGTCATCGACAAAGAATTCAACTTGTGTGACTCCATTATCATCCGAAGCATCAGCATTTACTGACACTGTTCCTGCTACGGTTGCACCATCACTTGGGGAGGTGATATTTACAGTGGGGGGCATATCTCCGGCACCAGCCCAACCCAGATTTTCCAAATTTCCATCCGGATCATTCAATGTAGCTAAGCCGTTAGTACTATCCTGAGCCATGCCACCATCAATAAGCGCCTGCCGAATAGCATAAACATCGGCTGAATCATTTGCTCGGCCATTCGCTGCAATATAAAGAGCCGCTAATCCAGCCCCATGCGGTGATGCCATGCTTGTCCCGTCTCCGTAGGCATAACCTCCATCAAAATAGGTTGACAGAATTTTGACACCAGGAAGAATAAGATCAATTGCCGCCCCAGTAGAATTCATAGGATTACCATCAATCACACTGCCACTGTAATTGCTGAAGTCTGCAAAGGAATCATCCCAGCTTTCACCTTGTCCACCCGGTTGTCCATCCGAATCCGCTAAAGCAGAAATGGCGGCCACCTCGGGATAGGCGGCGGGGATTATATCATCAGATGTATTGAATGAACCGTCCGATCCATAGATATCTGAAGCATCATTACCTGCAGCGACGACATAAACTACACCTGCGGCTACACTGTTTTGTATTGCAGTTCTAAACGAATCACTTACTCCCCCTCCGCCTAAACTCATATTGGCCACTTCGATGGTTGCAGCGTTTTCAGTAACCCAATCCACACCGGCTATAATTGTAGATAAATAACCGGAACCGTTGGAATCCAGCACTTTAACAGCCCATAGATTAACACCGGGAACTATACCCACTACATCAACATCGACCCCATCCACATTCACATTGGCGCCGTCATTTTTTGCACCAATTGTCCCGGCTACATGCGTGCCGTGTCCATTGTCGTCGTCAAATTTGTCATCTGATCTTAATTTACCAACAGGATTACTGCTAAACCGAACACCCCCAACAACATTCAAATCGGGGTGATCCGCATCAATTCCTGTATCAATTACTGCAACATCAATACCGCTCACATCAACAGTACCGACCACAGAGGGTTCGGCATCAATGCGGTCAACGCCTGTCGGGTATGTTGAAAAAGCGTGCATAATCAAATCCGGTTCCGCTTTCTTCACCCAATCAAATTTTTCAATATCGGCAACGGTCCAACCGGGGGGGAGAAAAATGGAAAAACCTTTAAGCGCATGAGTATAAACATGGCCTGGACGGCCCGCCAAGGCTTGAGCCAAAGCCTGCGCTCCAACTTGTGGATTAACTCCCTCTTTCACTTGCACGATAAAAGAATTGGGCACCTTATTTGGAGCGTTATTTGAATTTTGTGCCTGGACGGAAAAAGATAAAACAAAACAAATGATAACCAAAGCCAATAAGCTTCTTTGGAATTTTGCTCCCTGTATCATTACGATACTCCTTTTTTTCCAAATGAACTTTATCCAATTTGGAAAAAAACCATATTTACAATTGTCGGTGAAGAGTGACTAAATTGAATGAATACATTAAAACATGAACAGGATATTTGTCAATACATTTTTTCTTTTTTTTTTAGCGATCAATAGGGCATAGGCAAGAAAAACCCCTCGAATTAGCCGAGGGGTTTTAGATTATCGATCAGATTGATCAATACAATTTCCAATAACCAACGTCTGTAACGGGTGCATCCCCGGTCAAAATTTCAATGCCATTGATAAGAGGCACACCACTTGAAGCATCACCGCTTTCAAATGCAATTGTCAAATCTTCATCCACTTCGATATCTTTGAACTCTTTGAAAACCAGCTGATTTTTGGCAGACGTTTCTTTGATAATATCAAAATTTGTCAACACTTTTTCCCCTTGGATGGATACGTCGAACACACGTTGACCGGGACTTGAAAATTCGGGTTCGGCAAAAAATAGACGAACCGTGTAAGGCTCAGAAGGTGCGGTTGTTCTTGTCAACGTGACAGTAATATCATTTATGCCTTTGATGCCCGAAGCGGCTATCCATTCTAAACCCGAGTTGCCCATTCTGGATGTATGATTACAAAATCCTTCCGGTCTGGAGGGGGTTGTTTGGATAGAAATAGCCGGCGATGGACTGCCTTTACTCGGATAATCTAACCACAAAGCACCTTGATTAATCTTACGATCTCCTGGAGCGCCGAAATTCAACCCGATACGATTGATGGGCTCACTGCTCCTGGCAAGAGTATTAAATGTCCACATCTCATTGTTCGGCATGTGGACCATAGCAAGGGATGTGGCATTCTGATAACTGCAGGCACAGGTCCGAGTGTAATCCGGTGCATTCAGCACCCCGTTTGCCACGATCAAATTGGATGTGCAACCGGATTTAAAGCCGCCGAGATTACCGGTGCCTCCATCGTTGGCTAAATCGTAATATCCTGCCGCTGCGGAACGAAAGGTTATTAGATGTTCACTGGCAATAACAGTATTGCAGCCGTAATTGCGGGAAAATTGCCAGGGGATCAATTCTCCGGTCAAAGGATGTTTGCGCATTTTTTGTTCACCGGTCATTAAGTCCAAAGCGGTGTGCTGGGTGATAAGCGTATCCCCATGAAGCATACACGGGCCTTCATAGGAAATGTCTTTATCCCATACGATGGTCCCATCAGCGCCTTGATAGGTGATCATTCGGTCATTTGGTTCGGGAACCATATCTCTCGAAGGCCGCCCGGCCTGCAGAAGGATGTCATATTCTTCTGAATAACTTAGCCACGTCCCAAATACATTTTCGGTTGTAGACCAGACTGGGCTGCCATCTCTGGCATTCAAAGCGTATAAAGTGAAAGTCTCGTCGTACTCTTGCCCCCGGCGAGCCATAATCCTCATCATACTTTCAGGGACTCGGTCAATACAGAAGATTTTGTTATTACTCGCGATAATCGTATTGTGACGAAAACCATTGCTGGCATCCTTCGTCCACAAAACGTCACCACTGTAACGATCCATTACGACGAGGTGCTTGCTCGAAGTGGCATTATAGTTATCCATCTGACCGGCACTTCTGTTGTCAAACATCAACGGCTCTAAACCGGCGATTAAGAGATCCTCCCAAATAACCATATATCCCCATTCGAGTTCCTCACCGGCATCGGAATAGGTAAATTCGGACAATAGTTCCCCAGTCGCCGGATCAAAACGCAAACACGTGTTTCCATAAGCCACATAAATACCATCATGCACGGATACGTAGTTACTGCCGACCGAATTGGCTCCTGCTTCATGAGACGTGTAATTGTATGCATCACCGATCCCCGGCAGAGAAGCCTCCCACAGAATACGTCCTGTGTAAACATCCAAAGTGCGGATTATATCCGGGCCTTCAATAAATAACTGGCCGCCGACTATTTGTTCTGAGGGGCCGTGCGCATGACGGGGAAGTATCTCTGTATTGGATGAGCCTCCAAACCATAACACCCCCAACGGTGCTTTGACTCGTTGATCTTTTGAAACCACCGTGTTGGCGGAGTCAGCGTATTGATGAGTCCAATCGGCAGATCCTGGCAGCGCTCCTTCACGTTTTAATAATGTCCATTGACCGGAGGAGGATATTTCGGCATTGACCAGTTCCGCTTCTGAAACACTGCCGGAAAATGCATCAAGTTGATCGGCAGCAATGGGAAGAAAAGCGGTGCCCCCATATGGACGCAATGCCTCGAAAACATTATCGGCATAAGTCGTAGAACTTAGCTGAGTTAAATTCATTTCCTCGGAGACAATCAGACTTGCCATATACGGTGGAAGTTGAACCGAATCGATGTCTCCTTGCATAAACGCAATCCGTGAACCAAGTAGCCCCGCCATATCATATTTTTGGCGAAAAGATTCAATTTTGGCTTTATCCGTATCAAGAGCGAGGATATGCAGATTTGTTTTTTGGATCAATTCTTCGATCAACCTGCCGCTTCCCACATGGAGAGCAACACAATATCCTTCCGTGATTCCAGTCTGATTTACAATTCTGTCCGCTTCAGCGCTCCATTGATCCGCTTCACTTACAAGTTCGGCTGGATTATAAGGATATGTATTTGCCTCTGTCTCGGAACCTCCATAGCAAAGAATCTTTCCTTCCAGAGTAACTACAAATAATTTGCCATCAGCCGCCAATAGACTTGAGGGAGTGCCTTCAACTGGAATTGTATGAGAAATAGCAGGTGTCTCATCTGCTGTTTCGGGTAAAGTGATAACATGAACAAGGCCGGGAGAAATCGCGTACAGACAATTTCCGGCGATCATTTTTACTTCGGCTTCGATTGATACTTCCCAGAGGGATGTCAATCTTCTTCGGGGATCTTGTGTGAGATCGTAAGCAACAATTGAGTTTCTTTCCGTTTGATACAAGACTTCATCGGTTAATAAGGGTTCATGCGAAACAGCAATAAGGTCTTCGTAATCGGCATTACCGTTTCGTGTTCGGCTCAAAACATCCTCCCGTTCCTCATTGATAACTTGTAATCTTCGTCCAACAGCTGAATCAAACAACCGTCCGCTGTTCGCAAAATGACTGTCATTCGCTGCGGTATAACAACTGCCGTTGTATTTGTTTTCTCCGTGATGAAAATAAAGAAACTCGCCCGTGTTTTTATCGAAACCGGCAGTCACGGCTCTTCCGTTTGGAACCAGCAGCACATCCCCACTTACAACGAGATACCCTTGAGGGGCCACTCCGGCAAATGCGGGGCTGTCATGGGGCTGATCGATGTACATATTACTGCTGCTGTCATTTACCCAATTGACCTCCCCTGTTTCTGCATCAACCGAGTAAATGAAGACACCCATGAACGGCCAGATACCTGCGGCGAAATAGACGGCCCCATCTTCTATGACAGGCCCGCCGCGGGCAGGCCAGGTTGAAATGACTCGTTCGTTACCGATGACCATTCGTTTGTAGGGAGCGCCCTGCACTTTCCAGAGGAGTTGCCCATCATCCATTTTTAAACAATAAAGGCAGCCATCATCCGCTGTGAAATAGAGGTTGTCATTCCATACAACAGGAGCAAAACGCACAGGAGCACCGGCATAGTATTTCCATTTTTCAGCACCGGTCTCCGTATCAAGGGCAGTAATGCTGCCGGTTTGGGAAGAAGCGACAAACATGGTTTGTCCCATCACAATAGGCTCATAGCCCACATCGAAGCGCATTCGCGGTTCATCCGGCCAGGCCGGTTTCAATGGGGGATATGCACGCATCCACTGCAGATGCAATTCCTCCGGAAGTTGCTCAGGTGAAGCGGCACTGCGATTTGCATCATATCGCCACATCGGCCAATCGGCTCCACTCACATCGAACACACAAAAGAAAAGCGCAACGGGTAAGGCTATAAATAACAATTTTTTTTGATAATTCATTAAAACAGCTCCCCTATTCAAGTTGTTTCTGTTTGGTCTACCGAACACAAGAAAACGAAATCAAATGTTTTACCTATCGTAACCGGTAAGGCCACCTGTAGGGAGGCGGGCGTAAATGCCCGCCTCCCTCGGACATTTTTACTCATTTTATTATGTTTTGATTATTTCATAAGTTCCCAATCTTGAAATCTTGATGCTCCCAAGACGACCGACAAAAGTGGGCCGCCGCTTGGAGCTTCGCTGGATTGGATCCCAACCCCATTTCCA
>CAZXSQ010000025.1:10401-24776 GCA_964643335.1 uncultured bacterium | reverse complement strand
TGCTCAACCGTGCTTACCAGGCGCCCTGGACTTTGTAAATTGAACACATGAATTCACTTTTGGTCTTCGCTGTCAAATATTTTCATGAACATGTTTCCAACAGAACCCGCCCCTTTTTTTAAAATGTTTGTTCCTGTTTCAACTACATTAAAGGGAAGTTTCAAAACAGACAGGGTCAGGTTCAGCAAATTATAGGTTATGATTTTGGTGATTCCAGTTCCGAAGTCGAACTGAGGATCTTTAATATTGCCTTTCAATTCGTTATTCCGCAATGCAATCACACCGTTTTTATCTTTTAGACCATTCAGAGCTTCGATAGCGGCTCTGTCATCGATCTTCGCAGGTAAATTGCTTTTGGAAACTGAAAATTCAGGTTGATCCAGAAAAATATCAAAAATGATATCGGCTTTGTTATCATCAATATAAATATTACCATCCAACCTGAAACCACTCTTTTCAATACCAATGGGCATGGATTCTCTGTAATAAGATTCATAGGCGGTTAATGTACCAATTTGGACTGCGCTGGTGGCATCCATATTCACCGGATTCAAACTCGGAGAAACTCTTCCACTCATACTGAAGCGGCCGTTACTTGGTGTCAAAGCATCCGCCTTAATGTTTACCAATGCCATCGGCGGTGTATTATCTTGAATCAATACATTCGAACACTTGATTTGTATAGGATTAAATAAATGTTCAATCGGTTTATCCAAATGCCGGTCCACCATTCGGAATTCCCCTTGCGTCAACATTAACTTTTCAATAGAAAAGGGGGATTTCTCCTTCTTTTTATCAGAACTCACAGTCTCACCAATTCTTTTGGAGACTTTCACCCAATCGGACACCGACTGGATTACATCCAAACCTTGTTTTTCAAGGACTGAATTTATCTGCATCTGTTTAATATGTACTTCATTCCATGAATTCCATTGCTTTTCGTCGGTTAAAGATGAATCCATATCGGGAATAGTAATCAGTTTTTTGAACTCCCCATTGGAAACGCTTAAAATAAGATTACTTCCTTTCGCAGAGAGATATTCCGGATTGAATGTAATTGCATCAATTGAAATTTTCTGCTGAGGATAGGCTGAAGCGTATAGATTCAAATCCGTGTTCCCTATACTAAAATTCGGAAATTTATCAGCAGGTGTTTTGGTAGCGCTGGCTACTTTACCGGACTTGGGAACCAAAGATTGAACGATACTGCGAACCCGTTCTATCGCCCGAATGATATTTAAATTTCCCTCCCGATCTTCACGAATATCGATCTGCAAACGGTTCAATTCCACTTTTTTCAATTCTACATGACCGGGTTGGATTCCCCCTAAAACCAACTGTTTTAATTCTACCATCGATTGGTTGTTTTCGTTTATCTGGATGTTGTTCAGGGTGAGTTCTTTGGTTGTTTTGGCGTAATTCACTTCTTCTGCTTGAACATGGATTGAATCCAAGGATTTTGTAGCAGGAAAAATATCAGCAGAAACATTTTTTAGAACCAGCGAGCCGATGTCCTGTTTTTTCTTGGTTTTATCAGGCGATAGGACTCGATCAATGTCTTCATAGACTTTAATCCAGGCCTTCAATCCAATGCTGAAATCATATTGACCATAACGAATCTCCTTACCTTGTATTTGAATATCGCTTCCCGAAATTTCAAGGTCTTTTTCGTTTTGGCCTAAGTTTTGAACATCCAATTCTGTTATTTTTAACAGTGGGTTGTCTAAGTTTTGGCGTGTCCCCACACCATTTTCTATTTGGAGATGATGGTTTTTCGAATCAAAATTCAATGATCCCACATTTATTTTATAAATTTTATTTCCCGCTGTATTATCCAGAAAATAGTTAAATTGGGAATCTTTCAGTTCAATGTCTGGAAAATTCCCATTTTGCTGATTATTACGCTTCGTTTGATTGGGAGTGGTCTTTTTGGATAAGGTGGAGTCAATCGGTTTAGTGCTTGTTTGAATTGCAGAAGCTGAAGAAGCGTTCTTGCCAGAACTTGGTGTCACACGGTCTGACCTTTTAGCGGCTAATACTTTTTGCCTTTTTTGATTGGGGAGAAATCGAGTTATGACGCGAGACCAGTTCAAATCCCCTTCAGAAAACCGGCGAAAATTAATCAGTATTCCATTGCTTTCGAATTGGTTGAGCACAAAATGACCTTGAAAGGCTTGGGATATATCCAGTCCTAAACCAAGACGATCGGCAAGTCCTAAAATACCCTCAGAATCATTTTGGGAATCACTTAAACGGGGATTCCTTAAAGTTATCCAACCGGTAGTGAGTCCAAAGTTCATTTCGTCATACTTAAGTTGCAGCCCATAATTTGAATTCAAATTTGAAACCGTAAACGACCTCAATATCGATTCCAAATAAAGAAATCCTGCACAGATCAAAATCAGCAGGATCATCAATGTACCAATCAGCAGTTTCTTTTTCATAAATTCACCTCAACTTTTTTCATACCAAGCCTTTTACCTCCCATCAAAATTGAAAGGATCAACATTAAAATTGAGTATTTTCCATTTGATATGCTTTAATCCAGTCGATGTTTAATTGAAATACGCCATCTTGTTTTTCTGCAATCACAAACCCAAAGGTTCTAATTTCACTGGGATTGAGAGGCTTGGCATTTTCCAACAGGCGTCCGCGAAAACCGGGCTTAAAATCACAAAAAGGCAAATAAATCTTTTTCCATCTATCTTCAAAAGTTTCAAACGATTGTTGATACACAACCCCATCAAGCCTATCTTCTGTTTTTAAACTCAATTTATAACGCTTTCCGTCACCTTTCACTCGAATAGCAAGCCCTTCATAATCACTTAAGTCATAGTGTTTAGGGAATGAACGCACAGACGCAAATCCGCCATTGTTTTCCAGTGATACCACCCCGAAAAAGACCGCAAAACCCCGTTTGTCTATAAGCAAACGGCTATATGAGACTCCTCCCATCACGGTGTCATTGATTGAACGCCATTGATCCTCGATTTGTGGGTCTTCAAATTCGTATACAGTCAATGGTTTTTTGGTTTTAATCATGGCAAATTTCATAAAATGGTTATCAAAATTTATCTACTTTTAACATAACCGCTGGAGTAAATGGGGGTAGGGTAGAGAAATCATATTATTCTTAGAATTAAATCAAACAACCATCTATTCATTAGAAATTTCCTTGAAAATTGGGAAGGTATTGTAATTAAGTCACACTATGATTTAAAATTAAATGATAAAATTCAAGTTCTTTTATTGTTCACCCATTCCAAAAATGATAAGATAATCTATTGGTCAACTTTATAAATTCCGAATTCATCCCGAGGATTTCAAAATGAGACTACGTTGTTTGATCGTCGATCCGGACTCCACTATCCACAAGAAATTTAAGAATGTTCTTGAAGATTTGCCCGGCGTCCAAGTCTATACCGGACACAGTTTTCAAGAATCGTTGGGAACGATACAAACTCAGCGTCCGAATTTGATTATATTTCGTTGTGAAGCCACTAATTCCCTTTATGAACAATTTTTTAAATTAATCGAACGGCTCAAACTGCGAACCGTTGTGTTGCCGCTTATTACCGATGTGAATCAAGATTTCATCAGAAAACTACTGCAATATTCACCGGTTGTAGATATACTCACAGTCGATGCAGAGCCAGAACGCATTAAAATCGCCATTAAAAAAACAGCAGAGAAATTGTTTAAACACGATAATAAATCAAAATACTATCGCGGTTTTGTTGGCTTTGTAGGAATAACCCCATCCTTGCGAGAGAGAAAAATCCTTAATCAAAACAATTTAGGGATTATCCAAAACAGATCGATTCGGCTGGCAATTGACTTCTGGCGCAAAAATCCTACAACCCAAATGGTCATGCTCACATTGAACAAAGGAGATAAATTTTCATCCCGTGAGGATGAGTTCCTTGAGTTGTGGGAAGATTATGAACTTGAACCTTGGAAAATCGCCATGTATGAGGCCCAAAATCATTATTTAAACTATTGGAACGAAGCCATTGCCGCCGATCTTTTACCCTGTGCCATACCGATCATGCTTCGTAGTGGTATAAACGATCTTGTACCGCTCCCTATTGAAGAACAAGTCGGTATATTGAAAAAAATCAGCCAGATGAGAAAAACCGGACAGTTGGAAGAAATAATCCATTCCATGGGGATATCTTTTAAAATGGAAAGCCCTTTTACATCAAAAGATGATATGTCCAAACTCGCAGAAATGATGGAAAAACAGATGAAAATTGTTGACGAAAAAATGCCCCACTTGGTCCGTCCACCCGACGAAACCGGATACGAAGATTTTGTTCCTGACGTTGCACAGCAAAGTGCATCTGAAATGAAACGTATGGCCTATACACAAAAATCCCGCTGAGAAATTGTTTCCAATATTAACACACGAACGAATCTCATCTCACACTGAAACTACAGCAACCTTCTTCAGTTATTGATTTAATGAACATTGAACATTACACGATCCAATCTGGCGATTTTAACACCATCGTCTATGAATCCCCTCATAGTGGCCATGCAATACCTGATGAGTTACAGCACCATTATCGGTTGGTTGAAGTGTCTGCTTACCGTTATGACACTCATGTCGATCTTGCCGCTGAAAGATTCTTGTCTGAAGCAGGAGGATTTTTAATTTCCTCCCAAATTTCACGTTTGGTGGTTGATCTCAATCGCGGTGTGAACCGTGTCGATTCACGGATTTGTCCAAACTGGCCTGAAGCCTGCTTGCATAATGATGGCGGGGTTATTGTTCCTTTCGCTAAGGTGAACAAAAGAGTGATCCAATTATATGACCAGCCGCTTTCCGCAGACGAAGTCGAATACAGATTAACAACATTTTGGTATCCTTACCATCAGCGATTGAAACAAGATATCGACTCCAGAATTAATCGATTCGGAAAAGTACTGCTCATCAGCCTGCATAGCACAATGCCGCGTCCACAGCATATGCAAGGAAGAAAACCGGTTGTTTATCTAGGCACCCGTGACAAAAAAACATGTGAAGGACCAATTTTGCAGATTTTCCAAAGAAATCTTGTGAGTCAGGGAATAATCACGATTTCTGAGGGATATTATCAGGGGGCGTTCACGACACAAGCCTACGGCGAAGCATCCGATGTCAACGCCATTCAAATTGAGTTGGACCGCCGTTTTCTTAAATCCGCTGCAGCGAATGATCAAATTAACGCACTGGTTTCAGCTCTACAAGAGCTGAAACTTCCGTCAAGAAGTGTCTCCTTCAGAAAAAAGAAAAAATATACGATTAAAACCTTCATCGATCCACTCACCGGTGAAATTCAGATGTAAAACCGGTTTTTGTAATGATTCATACAAAAAAAAACTGAGTGATGATCCACACATTAAATCAGACGTTTTTATCTCGAATGGATTTCAGTATAATTTTTAATAACAATTCTCATTAAATTATAAATTTATTTAATTTCCCACAACGATTTCAAAGGAAGGTTAAGATGAAATTATTCCAAAGGAAAGATAATTCAGCAGAAGATAATACGTTTTTAACTTTGGATAATGTTGAAGATGTTATCCAACAAAGCCGTCAGGAACCGGTATTCATCTTTAAACACAGTACCACATGTCCGATATCAAGCAAAGCAAAAAAAGAGGTTGAAAAATTTCTAAACAATAACGATGTTCCTGTTTATTTGGTGGTCGTCCAGGTTCAGCGCTCTCTATCCAACTCCATAGCGGAAAAATTCGATGTACAACATGAAACTCCACAGGCTCTAGCTCTCCGCGACGGGCAAGCAATAAAAGTTTACAACCACCATCAAATTACAAATACAAATATGCAAAACACCTTTGAACATTAATATAAATTTGCGTTATCATTAGACTTACATGCATTTACCTGCCACACATTCTGAAACACTTCATACATTCCCGGATCATGTTGCTTAACTTCAGCCCTCACAAAAGGATAAAAATCATTGGTCCCGAAATAAGCCTCGGTTAGTTCGGCAAAATATTCTTTCGCATTGTTCATCGCATAAGCTTTTTGTTTATTCCCACTAAAATGCAAAATTGCTTTATAGGATTGGCTTTCAACAGCCTGTTTATAAGGGTAAAAAATATAAAAATAAGGTGTAACCGGCTTGTTTTGTTGAATATTTTTGTCATGGTATTTCAAACGGTAAATTTTTTTAAAAAATGGGATAAAAATCCTTTCATGAGATTGCGCATTAAGAAATGAATGCGTTATAATTGCGGCAACCACGGTTGTGAGGTTGATTATGAATGACGAAAGAATTATCGAAAGTTTTGTCGACCAGAACACCTCGGCAAATGGGACCTTGAAGACTCAAGGGGATGTTCGAATCGGGGGACTAATCGAAGGTCAAATCGTTGCTAAAGGCCGTACACAAATTGACCAGACAGGGAAATTAAGAGGGGAAATACAATCGAGAGAAGCATTGATTGAAGGCTCGGTCAAAGGTTCGATTGAAGCCAGTGAAAAGGTCTTTATTTCCGAAACGAGCTCCATTCAGTCGAATGTTGTCGCTCCCCATCTTGTTGTGGAAATCGGCGCGAGTCTGCAGGGGTATTTCATTATTACACCCGATCAAGCAGAACGTGAGAAACTAAAGAAAAATATTGAAACCGATTATTCCAAGCCCAATTTACAGAATGTAACCTTCTCCGCTCCTTTTCCGGAAGCCAAAGAGGTCAAGCTGGTGGGAAACTTCACGGATTGGGATGAAACCAAAGCCATCCCATTGAAAAAAACAAACAACGGCGTTTGGAAAGCCAATGTTCAACTCCTGCCCGATAAGTATGAATATCTCTTTTTAGTCGACGGCGAACCCTTAACCGACCCGAACAATCCCCGCAAAGTGAAAAATTCATACGGTGGCGAAAACTCCGTTTTGACCATTGATCATGAAATGCCTTAAAGGATTAAGGTCTTCACCACCAAATCCGGAAAGTTGTTTTATTAGATAGATTTAGCACAGAGTCCTTTTCAAAATCGCAAAATTTCGCAAAACCATATCCCATTTTTGAAAAAATCGCACAATTCACCGATGTTGTTTGTCATTAAAATAGTTCTGAATTTAAAACATACAATAAAAACATTCCTCTGATTCACTCTCCATTAACTTGTGTTATTGATAACGTTTATCAATTTTTCCCCTGCTGAAACGTCTCTTTTACCAATTTTTTATTTGCACAGATTAGATTTGGCACATCTCCTGCTTTAAACTTAGAAAACATACATGCAACGAGCGGCACAACCTACGGAGAAAATTGAATCAGATGAAATTAAAAGACCGAGACGTCCATGTCGGAGTGGGAAACGCCCCGGTCAAGGCCACCTACAAAGGCTTTTTACAACCCAGAGGTGTAATCAATTAATAACATAGAATTTTTTACTTGTCTACAGAGAAAGTAATTTTTTGTAAAAATCCCGACAATGATGCCAATCATCCTCATTCAAGTCACTAAGTGGATGTTTTCCTAACAAATCATCGAATCATTATTGCTCATTTATCCGGAATTATCCGGCATAAATGCGCTCAAATAGAATCCTGTTGAATATCATTAATATGTGTAATAAAATATGGTTCGTATTGTTCGGATCGAACCTTTTTGCTTGAAGAATTGGACCAGCGCTTCTCAGACACTTATAGTGGCTCCATCAAAAACTCAAGGCACAGCAATATGAAAGAACTGAGAGGTTGCAAGAGTTTTAAAATGCGCTATCACAAAATACGCAAACGGATTCGAATCAGGTTTTAAATCATCGATACTTATCTGATAATCCAACAATTTAACACTTCGAAATCGCAGGATCACCTGACTACCCCATATAGTATACTCGAAGTGTGTGAGCCCCGTTTAGCCAATTCATAATCCATGTCGAGTTTAATTTTTTATCATCTTTTCGGGCAAAAAGCCATTTACCATTATTTGAAAGGGATATAAATCGTAAATCGTCACTGTGGGCCAACCTGGATTACAGTGGATAATTCCAGGGAAAAAGCACCTAATCGTCCCCCTTTGGCCAAATAAACTAGATACTCGGTGGGGTGGGTATGATTAATTTATCAGTATTCTCAATACAGCATAAAGTTGTTTACACTGGTATCCTGTCCTGGTTCAAGCACTGCATCGATATCCAGGGTTGGATCAGTGGTAATGGCGATCCAATCGACTTTGGCTTGCTGTTCACGTGAGTGCCAGTTAAGTGTGTGCAAGCCAGCCGTTAATTCATGCGGTCTTGGCTCATCCAAGGTGTTCCAGAACCGTTCACCTTCTTCAAAAAGCAGTTGCCAGGCGCGTTCAAATTCTCCTTCGCCACTAACGGCGTAGGCAAAATGGTCATTTTCACTTCCGGTGGATAAGCCGGGAAACTCAACATCAAAACCGATATAAAATGAATCGGTCTGGTTGCTCTCTGAACGAGTATTGGCAAAGATATAGTAAGTTCCATCTTCCAGCACATTCAATTCAAAGGTCAGTTCCTGGTCTTCCATGGTTCCACCGGAACGTCCGGATGAAGTGGGCATTGCATATAACCCAGAAACGAGTGACAAATCCCCATCGACCACAAAGTCACCGGTTACCTCGTGAGGTGCTTCGGCCTGGATGAAAGTAATTTCATCCGGTGCGACATCGATAGGTTCGGTGCGGATTTGGAAAGGAATGACTTCCGGCACCTTCGTATCACCCGAAATAGATTGTGTTTCGCCTGTATTTTGGTTTTCAATATTTCCATCAAATAGGCCATATGTGACATCGGCAGGAGGAGTTAAAGTGTAAGTAAGTTCTGTATCTTCATTGACACCGGTTACAGTCCAAACAATGGTATTCTCAACCACTTCGGTTGAACCGATTCCGGCATTGATCTCAGACACTGACCAGCCTTCAGGAAACTGTTCTTCCACCAGGAAGTCCAGATTATTTCCTTGAACAACTCCCAACTCGAGTGAGACTGATACCGGATCCGGAAGGTCTGAGCCAGTAGATGGCAATGTACGTGAAATCGTATAAAATTGTTCACGTGGTATGAAATTACCAATATTGATTGTTGGATCTGAGGTAATCACAAACCAATCGATATTGGCATTGGATTCTCTGGGAGAAATCAAGAAGGTATGTTCACCCGTGGAGAGTTCAAAGGCACGCAATTCACCTGTCCGGCTCCAGAAACGCTCTCCCTCATTAAATGTTTGCCACCAACGCCGATCCAGGTTTTTACCCCCGCCGATAGGGAAACCGAAATCATCGGAAGCCTCTACGACATCAAATCCTCCATAGAATGAATCGCTTTGACTGTCTTCTCTTCGGAATTGACCAAAGAAATAGTAAGTTCCCGATTCTTGAACATCCAAGTTGAATTCCAAAATGCTATCAAGAATACTGCCGGAACTAGCATCAGCAGCGTGCAGCACGATTCCGCTGTCAGATTCTGGGAACATATGCAGTCCGAAAGACCGTTCTTCTCCTGTCAGATGCCCCCATTCCGCTTCGATAAAACGGGGCACTTCAGGATGCACAGACAAAGATTCTCGAGGCTGCATACTAAGCGACTCGGCTACAAACATATCGCCGCCAATATAACCACTGCGTAATCCTGTTTCATCGATCGTGGGTTCACCGTCGGTGTATGTTCCGCGCCAAATAATCATCGGCCGATTGGGCAAATCGACGGTGTAAGTCAATGCGGCTTCTCCACTGAATTCAGCAAGAGACCACTCAATGCTGCCATCTTCGGTTTCCACAGTTACACCAGTATCAGCTGAGATATTAGATACAATGGCACCATCGGGAATCACTTCCGTCACCGTGGCGTTGGATACATCAGCTGAACTTGCAGATAGGGTGATTTCTAGCTGGTCTCCAGGAGCGGGTTCTTCGGCACCAAAATCCCGATACACTGAAAATGAGTATTCTTCAATGGACACCGCCATGAAATCAAACAATTCCGGGGCAGCATTGTCACCTGCGGTGGCGGCTAATCCAACATATACGGGATCATGTAATTCGAACACTTCGGTTTGTTGCAATTCCCATTCTTCATCGAGATTCAGCGTGTAAAAGTGAATGCTATTGCCAATCCGTTCCAAGCGGATGGTACCGTCAAGCAAATCATCATCTGATGTGAATTCGCCGTCATCGGATGTTGCTTCATTCGGGAGCGTACGAAATTGAGGGAATATGTCTTCATCCGATTCCCGCATCAAAGCCGCGAAAGGTGACCCGGTTTCAAGGTTCTGGCGAATCATCAGTCCCCCGCGTCCTCCGGCGAAGGGTAGAGGGAGGCCTTCAATAACAAAATTGCCGGATAGTTCTTTATACACAAAGGTAAACGAATCCTCAAAATCATCCAATCCGGCACTCGTTGTATCGATGGTATACAGATTGTTGTCTTCATCGAAGGTGACAAATCCTTCGAATCCAACTTCACCGATATCGGTTGAGCCATCAAAGATTCCAATCGAGTCCTGGGCTTGAACTGAAATTGCTATCGACACCATAATGCAGCAAAAAATCCAAATATGTTGTTTCACTTTCTTCCTCCTTAAATAAGTTGATTTGAAAGGATTTTTTTAAAATCTGTCACAATTTAACTATAAAACAATAATACTTTGGTTCAAGTATAGTATGTCTCCTTCTCAACCCTCTGGCCCCTATTGGATTTTTCTTAATTTCTTTTTATTATGGATAAAAATCTCATACAAAACACCAGTTATTAAAAGGAAATCAAGAACCATGTGCCTCCGTTTCATAAAAACATTTCAACCTATTATGCTTCTCTTATTCACCTTCATTTCCAACGCCGAGGAGCCGTTTTTGCATTCACCCCAGGTTATCGACAACCCCACGAAGACCCATGCAGCAACAGCGCGGGCCTTTCAAGGGATTCCAAGCTTGGCTATCGCTCCAAATGGCCGGCTTTGGGCGACGTGGTATGCAGGTAAGACGGCTGCGGAGGATCATAACAACTACGTAGTCGTAGCGACTAGCGGGGACGATGGAACGACGTGGAGCGAAAGGCGTGTTATCGACCCGGACGGCGATGGGCCAGTGCGTGCGTACGATCCTGAACTTTGGATCGATCCCACGGGTCGGCTGTGGTCTTTTTGGGCACAGACCATCGGACATACGGGCACGATTGCGGGTGTATGGACTGCTACGGCTGATAATCCCGAAATAGCCAAGCCAACCTGGTCCAAACCGCGGCGGCTTACTGACGGAATCATGATGTGCAAGCCGTTGGTGCTTTCCACCGGTGAGTGGATTCTTCCAGCCTCCACCTGGCGGGAGACCGACGACAGCGCAAGGCTTATCGTTTCCAGAGATAAAGGCAAGACCTGGAAACTCGAAGGAGCCTGCAATATTCCCAAAGAGGTACGCGTTTTTGATGAGCACATGATTATCGAGCGCAAAGACAGTTCCTTATGGATGCTGGTGCGAACGTCCTACGGGATCGGCGAAAGTGTCTCCACTGACCGGGGTAAAACCTGGGCACCTTTGACACCGTCAGGGATCAAGCATCCTTCCGCCCGCTTTTTCGTAAGGCGGCTTGAATCCAGTAACCTGCTTTTGGTTAAGCATGGCCCAATCAAGAAACGAACAAGCCGTTCACACCTGACGGCGTATGTGTCCAAGGACGATGGGAAGACATGGGAAGGCGGTCTGCTGTTAGACAAGCGGAAAGGTGTATCGTATCCGGATGGCCAACAAGGAAGCGACGGCATTATTCGCATTATTTACGATTTTTCACGGACCAACGAGAGAGAAATTCTCTTGGCTAAATTCACCGAAGAAGATGTTGTTAACGCCGATCCCCATTCAAAAACCGTATCGTTAAGAAATATCGTTAGCAAAGCATCCATGAGAAAGTAGCCCATATTGGTTGATATAAAAGCGACCGGTGTGATTAAAGGATCAACAACCGAAAGGAATAAATCCTCACCTTGAAAAAAATTATTGCTTTAATCAAAAACTAATTTTGACCGATCACAATCACATTATAATTGAATAAAGCACGGTAATTCTCGCTTTGTAAACAAAATTGTGTTATTGTCGATGTACTTTGATTAATCAAAACCAAAATAATGCAAGGAGTTAATCCATGTCTTGGTCAAAACGTATTTCCAGTTTCCGGTTAGCCAATATGTTTGTAATTGGTTTCTTGTTGATCTTCCATTGTAGTGAAGGATATACCTCAGACTGGCCGTCGTATCGATCCGATATCGCTCGCAGTGGAGTAACCACCGATGATTTCAGTTCAGATTTGCATTTGCAGTGGTCCTATATACCTTTGCATTCTCCAAAACCAGCCTGGCCGATGCCTGCATCCGAACTGCCCAGAATGCACATGGACAACGCTTATCACAGCGTAGTGGCTAAGGGCAAAGTATATATGGGTTGCAGTGTCACAAACAAAATCTATTGCCTGGATGCTGAAAAAGGCAATGTGCAATGGAGTTTTTATACGGAAGGGCCTGTTCGTTTTGCTCCCACCTATGATAATGGCCGTATTTTTGCCGGTTCCGACGACGGTCATGTTTACTGCTTAGATGCATCAACCGGTTCAATGATCTGGGAATACCGGCCAGGTCCCAGTGAAGAAAAGATAATCGGCAACGGCCGAATGATATCTTTATGGCCTATCCGCACCGGAATTCTTGTGGATGATGGCGTTGTTTATTACACAGCAGGTGTCTTTCCGTATGAAGGCTTGTTTATTGGGGCACTCAAAGCGGAAGATGGTTCAGAAATATGGAAAAATAACACCATCGATGAATATCCCCATGAATTGGAATTTGGGGGACTGTCTCCCCACGGATATTTGCTGGCATCAGACGATACTTTATATGTCCCTTCAGGACGTTCGATGCCGGCCGCTTTCGATAAAAGCACAGGAGAATTTCTTTTTTATGCCTCACCAGGTGCCAAACGCGGGGGCGCATGGACCCTACTCCATGAAGACGAACTCATCTCCGGCGTTGATTATTCCGGTACTCCTCACAAAGTAACCTATAACGCCAAAACAGGCGATCGCATGGAGAATAAGTTCGCGAGCGTGCCGGGCATCGATATGGTAGTCAATCATGAATTTGCCTATATCGTATCCCAAGACGGTGTTTACGCCATCAACCGGAAAATCCACGCCCAGGCAAAAAACAAACTGGAAGAAACAACGGTTCAACTCAAAAAAGCTCAAAATCAATTGAATGACCTGCGTTCACAATGGGATAAGGCTGATGAGAAAAATCGTGAACAATTAAACGGCAAAATCACCGAGTTAACCACGCAGATCAGTTCAATGAATCAACAAATCAATCAATTAAAAAAAGCAAGTTTTCTTTGGCATTATCCCGCAAAAGGATTATTCACACTCATCCTTTGCAAGGAAACGGTAATTGTAGGCGGTGATGAAATTGTTGTAGGCATCGGGACCGGTACCGGCAAAGAACAATGGAGGAACCAGATACAAGGCCGGGCGGTAGGCCTGGCGGCATCGGACGGGCGTTTGATCGTGAGCAGCGATCAAGGACCGATTTATTGCTTTGGCAGCAAATCGGTGGGTACAGCCAAAGTCATCAGGAAAATTCCTGATGAAAACGTTTATCCAGAAGATGAACTCACAAAAGAGTATCAAAATACCGCAGAACAAATAGCAAAAGAATTGCCTTGTAAAAAAGGCTATTGCCTTGTTTTGGATTGTGGAGACGGCCGTTTAGCTTATGAATTGGCTAAATGCACTGAGTTCGATATTATCGGTCTCGAAAAAGATCCAGAAAAAATCAACGCTGCACGTGAGAAATTCGAAAGGTTGGGTTTGTTGGGAAATCGGGTCGTGATTGAAAACTGGGATATTCAGGATTTACCCGATTATTTCGCCAATCTGGTAGTTTCAGAATCCATTTTAACCCATAGAAAAACAACCGCTTCTGCCAGAGAACGCTCCCGTGTACTTCGTCCATGGGGAGGTATTTCTTACGAGACCGATTCTGCAGGCGGAATTGCTAAATTAGTCAGGCAAGGACTTGAAAGGACAGGAAGCTGGACTCATCAATATTGTGATCCACAAAATACAGCCTGTTCCAACGACGAACTCGTGGACAATCCGTTGGGAATGCTATGGTTCGGGGAACCGGGACCGCAAGGCATGGTTGAGCGTCATGCAGCCGCACAAAGTCCATTGGCTTATGAAGGACGTTTTTTTGTGCAGGGAGAAGAGGTCATCACAGCCATAGACGCATTTAATGGAACCCAGTTGTGGCGCAGGCATATTCCCGGTGCGGTGCGGGTAAAAGTGAAAGCGGATGGGGGCAATCTGGCCATCAATCCACATGGGCTGTTTATCGCCGCCCACG
>CAZXSQ010000025.1:0-10391 GCA_964643335.1 uncultured bacterium | reverse complement strand
CACGATAAATGCTACCGCCTTGATCCAGCGACGGGGAAAACAACCTGGGTTTATTCCCTGCCCCATACATCGGACGGAATGCCACACCGCTGGGGCTATATTTCTGTTGTAAAGGGCATCCTGTATGGTTCAACCGCACAAGCCATGGATGAAGATTATGCCATGGTTTTAAAATTGTTTCTGAAAAACGGCGATTGGCGGCGGCCTGAAGAAATACCTGATAAGCTAAAAGACCGATATTTCGCTTACAAGAAACAATATCCGAACGCTGATGATTTCTGCCTGGCCACAGAACGGTACGGGATGTTGTTCTACAACATGACATCATTTGCTCGAGGTGGAGAATTTACACCCAAAGACGCTGTTACCGGTACGATTATGACCAGTGATAAAATCTTCGCGATGGATGTGGAAACGGGTGAATTACTTTGGGAATATGAAGGCGAAGACATTCCGCATATCACCATAACGATTGGGGATGGGAAAATCTTTTTCACTGAATGTGCAGTGACAAAAAAACAAAAAGAACTTGCGCTTCAGCGAAGATCAGAACTCATCGATGCGGGAACCTATAAGCGAAGAGAAGGCATACTCGATGAATTGAAACGGGCGAAAAAACTCCAATCCGAAACAACCGATGATAATAGCTTTAATTCCAGGGCTTTGGATTACCTGGTCTTTTCTTTAAAAGCCGAAATGTTCGAGGAAGAAAATCCGGAAGGTATTCTCACTTATGATGACGCCGATATCCGGATGGTTACAGCTCTCGATGCCGTCAATGGAAAGACGCTGTGGGAACAACCTGTCGATCTTACCGGCTGCTGCGGTGATCACATGGGAGCAGCTTTTAAAGACGGACTGTTATTCTTCTTTGGGAACCACGGGAATCACGATGCCTGGCGGTTCCGTATAGGTGGCATGAAATGGCGGCGAATCACCGCCTTGGCAGCGGATACCGGAAACATGGTTTGGTCTCGAGCCTTGAACTATCGAACCCGGCCTCTCATTGTCGGCGATAAAATCATTCTCGAACCTCAAGCCTGTGATCTTCATACAGGTGAAATCGTCCAGCGTGAACATCCGGTCACAGGGAAAAAGGTTCCATGGGAGTTTTTACGCCCAGGCCATACATGTGGTTTGACATCGGCTTCGGCAAACGGGCTGTTTTATCGTTCCGCTTGTACTAATTTCTATGACATTGAAGAGGACAGCGGTGTAACCATCTTTGGTGGTTACCGGCCTGGATGCGCTATCAGTTTAATTCCCGCTTGCGGCTTGCTTCTCTCACAGGAAGCGGCAGCGGGCTGCACGTGTTCTTACCCGATTCGGTGTTCTCTTGCAATGGTCCGTAAATCACAAGGCTCGCGGCCATGGTCGGTATACATCACCCCCGGTGAATTAAAACCCGTCAAACATTTCGCTATCAATTTCGGCGCTCCGGCAGATAAAAAAGACGAGGATGGAACAGTATGGTTCGGCTATCCCAATCCCAAAACAAACAAATATACTCATTTTCCAGGCTATGGAGTCAAGTTCTCTCTTTCAGAAGAGATTATGGATGAGATGGGGTATTTCTACCGGGATTACGAAGATACGCCGATTACCGGAACACATAAACCTTGGTTATTTACTTCCGGTTGCCTTGGTCTCACGAGTTGTAAAGTGCCGCTTCTAGAGGATGGACAAGATTCAGCGCGTTACACAGTCCGCTTAGGATTTAAAGCCCTGCCGGAAGACCGTTCAGGTCAACGTGTATTTAAAGTAAAGTTGCAAGATCAAGTCGTTCTGGATGATTTTGATATTATTGAATCTACAAAAACGGCTGATCAAGTTATCGTCAAGGAATTCAAGCATATCGAAGTTGATAATGACCTGGTTCTTGAACTCTTACCTCAGACTCCGTCTGCGCAAGACAAACAAGCTCCATTGATCAATTTTGTCGAGGTTCTTTGTGAAACAAGTTGATTGGATTTGGCACTTCTGCACACCTATCACTTAACTTACCTACTTGTATTATGGTATTCTTAATCTAGAGTAAAATATCATCAGTTCAATTTTATTCCATTCACAACATTAGGAGTATAAATAATGCCTCTAAACATGAACTTAAATCTTTGGCTGCGCATTTCTATCTTCTGTCTGCTGCTCTTGGTTTCGGTCAATGGTGGTTTTTCATTAGACGTTGAAGAAGGATTTAAAAGCATCTTCAACGGGAAAGATTTAACCGGATGGGATGGTGATCCCCGATTCTGGTCGGTTGAAGATGGAGCCATAACCGGACGAACCACAGAAGAGAATCCCGCGAAGAAAAACACATTTCTAATCTGGAACCAAGGTGAAGTGGACGATTTTGAACTGCGTTTGTCTTATAAGATCGTCAATGGAAATTCTGGTATTCAAATCCGCAGCCAAAGAATGGACGGCTGGATGGTAGGCGGGTACCAGGCGGATATGGAATCGGGGGATCGATGGACTGGCGCTTTGTATGATGAACATGGACGCGGCCCCCTCGCTCTTCGCGGTCAAAAAACCATAATCGATGAAGACGGTGAAAAACACACGCAACAAATCGCCGATCCTGATGAACTGCTCTCTTCCGTAAATAAAGAAGGTTGGAATACATATTCCATCGTTGCCCGCGGCAATCACTTAATACAAATCATCAATGGCCGCGTGATGAGCGAAGTGATCGACAATCAATCATCGGAAAACGAACGCGCTGGTATCCTTGCTTTACAAATTCATACAGGTCCACCGATGACGGTTCAGTTTAAAAACATTCGCTTAAAACGCTTCGATTTAAAAAACAAGAAAAAAGTCGTCATGGTCGCGGGAAAACAAAGCCACGGGCATGGTGCGCACGAGCATAACGCCGGTGTTTTGCTGCTAAAAAAATGCCTGGATGAATTACCAGAAACCATCAATGCCGCCTATCTAGACGGTTGGCCGGATGATCCCACCGCGTTTGACAATGCTGATACCATCCTTCAGTTCAGCGACGGAGGCGGCAGGAATCCAATGATTCAAAAAGACCGGCTGCAAAAAATCAGCAAACTGATGGACGAAGGCACAGGACTGGTCATCATCCATTATGCTGTTGAAGTTCCAAAAGATCGCGGTGGTCCGGAATTTTTGAAATGGATAGGCGGTTATTATGAGACCGGATACTCCACCAATCCTCATTGGAAAGCCAACTTTGAAACAATCCCCGAACATCCGGTCACACGGGGGGTGGAACCATTTTCCATGCAGGATGAATGGTATTACAATATGCGTTTTCGACCGGGTATGGAGGGAGTAATTCCGCTTCTGAAAGCCGTACCACCCGACAACACCCGGCGCACGGAAGCAGCCCAAAAACACCCTGGCCGTGCAGAAATAGTAGCCTGGTGCGTAGAACGGCCTGACGGAGGACGCGGATTCGGATTTACCGGCGGGCATTTTCACAAAAATTGGGGAAACGATGATTTCCGCACCATCGTTCTCAATGCAATATATTGGACTGCTCATTTGGAAGTGCCAAAAGGAGGCGTGCCATCCTCGATTTCACCGGAATTTCTCAAAAAGAATTTGGATATGGATAGAAGACAGTAAATAAATTCTTGCTCGCATAGTCTGAAAGATTCTCTCTAAGAGAACGTAATAATATTTTCTAGGTACGAATGTTTAATAGCCGGCAAGATGCCGGCGTTACAAAGTTTAAATAAGTTTGGTTTGGTACAATTCAATAAACTAAGGGAGGATTAGTGCAATGAAAATTGGATTAAACCTGCTGTTATGGGATGCCAACATCACTGAAAAGCATGTCGGCATACTCGAGAGACTCGCCGATCTCGGTTATGATGGCGTAGAAATTCCCATCTTTTCATTCGACAGAAATGAATGCAAAAAGCTGCGAAAGCACCTCGACCGCTTAAAACTGAAATGCACCATCACTTCATGTGTCCCTCCTGACGCCAACCCTATCAGCGACGATGCCAAAGTCCGGCGTGCGGCGTTGAATCACATGAAGAAAACCATCGGGATAGCGGAAATTCTGGGGGCTGAAGTCATCGCAGGACCGTTTACCGCTCCGGTCGGTCACCTGGTTGGACGGCGGCGCACTGAGGATGAGTGGAAATGGGGTGTCGACGTCATGAATAAAGTGGCGAAGGCGACTGAAAAAGGTGGCGTAAAACTGGCACTTGAAGCGCTAAACCGCTTTGAAACCTATTTTATCAATACCGGTGAAGATGCCTGCAAATTCGCCGAAGACGTCAACCATCCCAATTTCGGCATTATGTGGGATACTTTCCATGCGAATATCGAGGAAGAGAATATTCAAAAAGCCATGATGGCCGCTTCTGATAAAATTCTTCATGTTCACATCTCAGAGAACCATCGAGGGATTCCCGGTGCGGGCCACATACGTTTCGGAGAAATATTCAACAGTTTAAAAAAGATGAAATACAACAACTGGCTGACCATCGAGGCTTTTAGCAGCGCACTGCTTGAATTGGCAGCGGCAACATGCATTTGGCGGGACTTATTCCGCAGTCAGGATGAAGTGGCTGAAAAAGGTTTACGCTTCATTAAAAAACAATGGGACAAAACCAAAGCAAAATAATTCACTGAAATTACTTGCCTTGTAAATCTTATCAATTTATCTTTTTTTGGACCTGGTGGTAAAAGCCATCCTTCTGCTCGAAGATTTTTTGCTCTCTGATTCGTTATCGGTTGATTTCATTGAGGCAATAACCTCTTCCAAAAAATTGACAAGTTGTTGAATAGCGGCAAGTTGTCCCCTTCTCTCGTTCAATTTTTCCTCAAACGTATCCATGGATTCTTTAAATTTCTTATGATTTTCCGGGCTTGTTATATTGGGTTGATCAATCTTCTCGTTTTTCAGAATATGGTAGGCTTTTCCTAATGCATTCAGTGTAGAAGGCTTCAACCTGGACTGCACTACTGAAAAGCATGATTCTATAAATTCCTTGGCATAGGTGGAAAAATGTTCGGCCAAATCCACTTCGCGGCCAAAAATAGATTGCTGGACTTTCAGCTGATCCACTACGACCTGTATGTATTCTTGAACTAACGTGCGAGCCAAAGAACTTTCGGTTTTCACTTTATCGGCAAGCATCTGGGATAATTTAACTTTTGCGTTATGAACCTCGATGGATTTATTTCCAGCGGCGGTCTCTTTTTTTTCAAGATAGTCGAAATTCTCTTCTTTATCTTGCTGACTAAAACCGGTATTTCTAGAGGTAAAAAGCCAGTCGACATATTTTTTTGAAGACTTAACCGAATGCAGGCAGGCAATCAATTGTTCTTCACCTTGACGAATCAATTTTTTTAAAAGTTTCTGATCTTTGATCCTATTCTCGGTTTGTTTGGAAGCATTGAATTTGAAAGCATTATTGATCGTGTCCACGATAACCCGGCCGTTTACCGTACGCGTAATGATTTCCTCACGTTTTGTACCGGGGTGTGTTTTTAAATATTCATCAATAATGCTTTCTTTCATTTCTTGGGCAGCCGCAGAATAATCATTCACTGGATTCTCCTTTAACAAAGAGGTGTTCCCTGTATAAAAAAGTACAAAACAAATATTTTTATATATAAGATTTTTTACAATTTAAATAAAATAATTGAACAAAGTAAAACAAGTTTCTACTTATTTTTAAATAGTTGTCAAGGTTATATATTGTGTTATCCGAAAAATAAAATGAATATTCCAAAGTGGGAATTCCATAATATACGGTAATTAAAATTGCTATATCACAGCGAATAGCAGGAAGAGAGATGCATGAAAGAATATAAGGCCGATATATATCTTTGTTTATTCATGTTAGGCGTTCTTGCGCTGACTTTTGCCGGGCATGGAACATCCGTGGATGAAAACCTGATTATTCAAGTGGTGGAATCATTCGTTAAACACGGTGAATTGACTTGCGGCAAAATGTTCCAGGCACTGCAAGGGTCTGATGATAAGTATTACAGCCGTTACGGATTCGGGTATCCCTTGTCAGTGCTCCCTTTTTTCTTGATCGGGGGTATGTTGGACTACTTATTTCCAAATTCCAACGCATTTTGCGCGAATCCCTATATGTTCGCAATGTTATGGTCGAGCATCTTATTCACCGTGCTCACCGGTTGGATTTTTTACCGGTTATGTCTTCATTTAAACGCCGATATTCGAACGGCTGCCATACTCGCACTCGGTTTGGTTTTCGCATCCCCCTTCTGGCCATACAGCCAGACACTCTACCGATTGACTGCATCCGCTGCAGTTTTATTGCTGGTGTTGCTTTTGATTTTTCAATACAAAGAAACTCATTCAAAAGCTGATCTTGCCGGTATTGTGCTGCTTACCGCCCTTGGATTAAACATTAGAGAAGATTTGGTCATCGCACTTGTGTTGATGGGTATTTATACACTCATTAAAAAGAATGAATTGGGCGGTTGGTTTTGCGCACACGCTTTATTATTGGGGGCATTTTTGGGAACAATTCTATGGGGACTGCACAATTATATCCGTTTCGGGACTTTCTTTATCGAAAATTATGCTGATCTTTCTTTTAATTATCCACTAATACTCAGTCTGCCCCAGCTGCTTTTCGGCGACCGCCGAGGATTGATTTTTTATGCCCCTCTGGCTCTTTTGCTGCCGTTATCGATTTTGTCAGCCAAGAGACAAGCCAAACTGGATATCTGGCTGCTTTGTGCGGGAATTATAATTAGTTACCTGCTGCTGTATGGCAAATCCAGCATGTGGCACGGCGGCATCTGTTGGGGACCGCGGCATATGTACTTCCTGCTGCCTTTCTGTCTGCTGCCGGGAATCTGGTGGCTTTCAGAATCTTATACAAAGCCAAAAATAACATTTTTAAGTCTAGCCTTTATTTGGGGGGTGACGGTCAATTGGCCGGGAGTTTATGCTTATCAGGGGAGATTTCAATCGTTTTTATCCAGTCCGTCTTTTTTTAAACTGCTATTTAAACCAGTAACTCATCCGGAATATGTAGCTTTTGAAGATTTAGACCTCTGGTGGATCCGCATGATCAAACTTGATCCTATATCGTTATGGCCGCTATTGTCTATTTTTTTTTCAACGCTGACTATTTTTTGGGGGTATAAGCTTTGGTTGCAGGTGAAGAACCGCTAAATTCTTCTTCACGAATTGTAAGCGTATGTCGTAACGCCGCCGTCCCGGCGGCATGTTTTAAAGCCGGCAAGATGCCGGCTTTACACTGAAGCATCTATCTGGTTTTAATACAGCCCGGCAGGGTAGTTAGGTATTTTTCTCGATGACCTCTTACATACACACACTTTATTTCCTTTTGATATATCTTCCAACAAAGCAGTCGAAAAACAAAATTCGTAATTTCAAGATTGACGATGTGTTAAAAAATATCATCCTGTTCTCGTTTGCGGTTGGGGTTGGATGGGCTGAATATGCGCTATTTTCACGATTTTGGGAACTATTGGATCGTATACCGGGCGGACTTCCTTTGGTTTTGCCCAGATTGTTCTCATTGCTCGGTTCGTTCCTCTTTGCGTTTTTATTTTATTCCAGCATTCTGACGGCGCTTTCAGCTATTTACCGTTCTCAGGATGTAGGTTTTCTGCTTGCGTTTCCTGTGCCTAAAAGCCTATTGCTATTATTCAAATGGTTCGAAACCGCTGTACGCAGCGGAGCGACATTGGTACTGTTAACGCTTCCACCGATGGTATCGCTAGGATTAAGTCTTCAACCCAGCGACTGGTTTTATCCTGCATTTGTGATCGGTGTTCTTTCTGTTGCCGCAATTGGGGTGAGTCTTGGGATGATCGCTGCGATGATTTTAATGCTCTTCTTTCCCGAAAAGCGTCTGCATCAAAGCCTGGCTATCATTGGACTTTGTTTGGCTGTTTTGCTCATCACGGGCTTGCGTTTTCTGCATATGGAATCCATGTGGGGATCGGATCCATTATCAAATCCACTGGTAAAATTTCTGACCGAAGATCAGGGGTCTTGGTTGAGTTATGCTCCAGGGCTTTTTTTCACCAAAACCGTCGTGCCATTCATATGGGGTTCCACAGGAAATGCTTTCTGGATATTTCTAAGCTTTCTGGCTGGTACAAGTTCTATCCTTCTTACTCTCCTTGTTGGGTATTTAATCTTTTTTCGCGGCTGGTGCAGAAGCCAGGAACAGCCTGATCCCACTGTACAAGAAAAGTGGGAAGCGGAGTCCATTTTGGAGTTATTGGCGATATTCCCGCGTCCATTCCACTCACTCATGCAAAAAGACTGGGGGGTATTGAAGCGGGATGCCTCCGTTTGGTCTCAACTGTTCATGATGGTTCCATTGGCCGGTATTTATCTGTTGAATCTCTCGTTTCTCCCCATTAATATGCCTGATTTCCAAAAAATTTTTGCCGTGATCAATGTGGGTTTAATCGGCCTGA
The DNA here is from genome assembly GCA_964643335.1 of uncultured bacterium. Classification (GTDB taxonomy): domain Bacteria; phylum Hinthialibacterota; class Hinthialibacteria; order Hinthialibacterales; family Hinthialibacteraceae; genus CAZXSQ01. The sequence goes on along the minus strand of CAZXSQ010000025.1, from coordinate 1,961 downwards.
TCATAGCAGCCGTCAGTGCCCGTTTTCTTTTCCCATCGGCTTCCCGTGAAGGAAAATCGATATGGATTCCGGTAAAAGCTCCTTTATCCTCGATGACACTGGTTGTTCAAAAAATCTTTTTTTCCTCGCCTCCGGTTATCCTATTAAGTGTTTTGCTTTTACTATTTTCAGGTTGGATTATGGAACTGCCTGTGGAACTTATGCAATGGAGCCTTTTCTACGGGATATTTCTCTCAATCATGTTGTGCATTCTGGCGGTCTCACTTGGATTTTGTTTTCCGATTTATGACTACCGGCATTTATTGGAAGTCTCCTTGGGCAAAGGCGCGTTTCTCTTCATGATTACGGCAGTGACTGAGATCGGAAGCCTGATTTACCTAAGCATGAAGCTGGCCTTCTCAGCCCCCAATACCCCTTTACCTCTTATCCACCTTCATTTAATTTTATGGTTAGCAGGGTGGCTGGTTGTTACTCTATTCAGTCTTTGGTGGGGAAAGCGCAAATTAAGTGAATTGGAATTTTAGCAGGGATTTTCAAACATACTTTTTTATTAAAGGAAAACATTATGTTGTCACTAAACAAACAGATATTATCATTAATATTCTTCGTTATTGCATTTACAATAAATCAAGCAAGTTTTGCAGAAAACGTTGTCAAAGTGGGTAAAAATAATTTTTTAGAAGTTGACGGAAAACCAATATTTGTCATTGGAGCCTACGATCTTCCAAAAGATATGTCTCTGAGCGAAGGCAAATCGATGGGTTTTGATCTGATTCGATCATCTGCAGATATGGAAAAATGGGACAAAGCCCATGAACTAGGATTGTATGTATGGCATTCATTCGGCCGTTATCTCGATTTAGAATCAGGCAATCAAAGAGATAAAAAAATCCATATTAAACATACTGTTGAAAAGTTCAAACAACACTCTGCGCTTTTATATTGGGAAAGCATGGATGAACCTGCATGGACAAACAAAAAACCAGCACAAGCAAGAGCCACTCCCGAAAGTCTGGCGAAAGGCTACCGCTATTTAAGATTGCTTGATTCAAACCATCCGGTTTATTTGAACCATGCGCCGCGCAATACAGTCAAAACACTGAAACAATACAATGACGCCTGCAACATAGTCTGTGCAGACATCTATCCAATCATACCTCATGGGATGCCGGAGACGACCTACGCGATCACACCGGATGGCCGGCATGGCGATCTCCCCAATCAAACGCCAAGCTGTGTGGGTGAATATGTCGATAAAATGAAACAAGCCGCTGAGCCGAATCAGGCGGTATTTATTGTGTTACAGGGATTTTCTTGGGAAGAAGCCTCCCGCAAGGAAACTGCCAACGAGGATTTGATCCTTTATCCTTCCTATCGTGAATCCCGATTCATGGCGTACAACGCCATTATTCACGGTGTGAATGGAATTTTATATTGGGGATTGCATTCAGTGGAAAAATATTATCCATTCGTGCAAGACTTGAGCCGGGTTTTGAATGAACTGCAGGATATAAAACATGTTTTTTTAGCCGAAGACGTAGAAAAACCTGTATTAAATTATCATGAACGCGGTTCCACCATCGCCGCCGGAATCGAAATGCTATGCAAGAAAATTGAAGAAGGAGTATACATTATTGCTGCAAATACAAGTATCGATCCAGCTGCAGTAGACTTCACCCAATTGCCTTCTGAATTGGATTCTGTCGATACATTAAACGTTTTAGGCGAAACACGTTCAGTCTCCATCAAAGACGGATCATTCTTTGATGAATTCGAAGGATTGGGTGTGCATGTGTATACAACAGTGGAATGATAGATTGCCTGTTGTTAACGGGTAGAACAGGCGTTCCCGCCTGTGTTGTGACGTAGGGGCGGTTCGCGAACCGCCCCTACGTGGTTTACCTTTCACTGATTTTGTTCTTGTGTATCTATGTACCGACTGCGAAAATTTGCGATTCGAT
>CAZXSQ010000024.1:18090-25058 GCA_964643335.1 uncultured bacterium | reverse complement strand
AACCGCTTTCGAGACCTGAATGGATGGTATCCTTGACTTCGCCGTGTGTGGTTAATCCGGAAAAACGGATTTTTCCCGCATCCTTGAGGATTTCGAAGGTTTCTTGAATTCGTTCATCATCGGCTGAACCTGGACTATGCCGGTTGAACATGAAGAAATCCACATGATCTGTATTCAGAGTTTTCAGTACTTTATCAATACCTTTAATCGCCTGTTCTTTGGAGGGAGAATGGCTCAAGAAATTATCTTTCAGCGCAATAAAAACTTTATCGCGCATATCTTTCATAATCTCACCCAGTTGAACGATGGAAGTGCCGCCAATGTATGAAGTGGAGATATGGACTAAGTTCACACCATGTTCAATGCCATAACGATGGACATCCGGCTCCATAACCAATCCACCAAGAGAGATAGCGGAAAGGTAAACGTCGGTGTTTCCCAAACGCCGATAAGCCATACCATCCTGTTTATTGAGAATTTTAGGTTGAGACTGGCTTTTTTCCGAGGAAAATGCGGGAATTGCAACTGACGCGGCCGAGAGAGCCAGTGAACTTCCTTTTAAAAATGAACGTCTTGAAACACAAATTTTTTTTACCATAATGGCTTGACCCCTTAATTAAAATTTATTGATAATTATGTTCATTTAATCAGTTTTGTGAAAATAAACAAGGAATCTATAGATAAATTGTCGTAATTGAATAGAACGTTGTTCCATTATTATATAAAAACAAATAAAAAAAAAGCCTGCCAAATATAGGGAAGGGTTGGCAGGCTCGCGAAATGGGGAGAATGGGATGTAGAATTACTTACTACATTCTCTTGTAGATTAGAGCAGAAAACATGCCAACTTTTAAACTCGTTTGTCGTAAGAAAAGATTGCATCGACGAACCTCGATAACTATCTGAAAAATAAGGAGTAAAACCCTAAAAAACAATATAGAAGTTAGTGTTTTGTGAAAATATGAAGACTAAAAACTGAAACAAGAGACAAAAGAATTGTTTTCTTTTGAGACAAATTATTTCCTATTTTAGGACAATTTTAATTTTTTTTGTACATGAATATGTCAAAGTATAAGGTGAACACTTGAAATTTATCACAAAATTTCGTAAAGTAGTATGGTAATAAGGACAGGTAGTATATATTTATCCTTCAATGATTTAATAAGGAGAATTGCTCCCATGAATCGAATGGCGTTTATCCTTCTCGGTGTGTTTGTTATCGGAATGGGGGGGTGGGCAGTTAGTGAAATAGTAGCTGCTGATCTCAATCCACGAATTGAAAGGCCTTGGTTATGCCCTACTCAATTGTATCTCAAAGCGGACCTTTCTGAGATCAATCATCCCGATCTGTTTAAATGGCGCTTCTCTAAAGAAGTGGAACCGGAAGCTCCCAGGGAATTAGTCCAACCTCCGGAGGAAAAAGAACCACCTCAACCGCCGGAGCGTGGACCAGAGCCTGAAGAATTAAAACCTTTGCCCGAAAAAATCATCTATTTCGATTATGACAAATCGCTGTTAAAACCAAGTGCTAAAGCAGCGATACAGAAAAATGTCCAGTTCCTGAAATCAAAGCCCGAGGCCCGTGTGTTGATTGAAGGACACTGCGATGAACGTGGAAGCAGCGAATACAACCTCGCGTTAGGTGAACGCCGTGCTGAAGCAGTGAAAAGTTACATGGTCGAACTAGGAATTGATGCTGACCGAATTTCAACTAAATCCTTGGGTGAAGAGCAACCGGTTGAAATGGGACATAATGAAGCGGCATGGAGTAAAAACCGGCGTGCCGAAATGTTTTTCTCAGAAGAATAATCCATCTCTAACGCGAATTAGAAACTTATACTTGTGTTGTAATTTGGGCGGTTTCCTTCGTAGGTGAAGGAGACCGTCTTTTATTTATTGGTTCATTTGCATTTATTAAGGTTCCTTTCTAAACAAAATAAAGTAACAATAATTAATAATAAGACTTTAGGTAATATAATACTGTATATTATCAACGAGTATCTATGAAAACAAACTTTGATCCAAAACAATTGTCGTCAGATGATATAGATGAAGACGTGATTTTGTCAGCAATCGGGGAAGTATCTTCTGATGTAATCACTCGTCTGGATTCCGAGGGACGGATATTGGCATGGACTCCCGGCGCCGAACGGATGCTTGGTTTCAAGAAAGAAGAGATCATTGGGCAATCGGTCGATATTATCATACCCCCGGAGTTGCGTCAGCAAGAAAAGGAAAGAATACAGACACAAATTATGGGAGGAAGTAGGGTAATCCAGGAGAAGACCGTTCGTTTAAGCAAAGCGGGAGAAAGAGTTCCGGTTTTATTGACTCGGGTTCCTCTACAAAATCGAAATGGTGAATACGTTTCACTATTAGCGATCTTGAAAGATATTTCCGCCGAACAACAACTTCAAGAACAAGTCAAAACACTTCAGCGAAATACCGCTATGGCTAAAGTGGCTGCAAAGGTAGCCCATGAAATCAGAACGCCGTTGGGTGTGCTTTTTCTCAAATCAGATTTGTTGGGTGAACGGTTGAGTCTTGCGTTTGATGAATGGGGTCAAGGAAATCTGGACAATCACAAAAAAGTATTGAATAAATGTGTTATCGATATACAAAAACAAATATCGCGGTTGGAGCAAATCGCAAATAATTACCTTCATCTATCCAAGACACGCACGATGGAAAAGTTAGAGACCAATCTCAATCATTTTGTACGGGATCTTGAATCTGAACTGCGCGAACATTACGAGGGTGATAATATCAATCTAAAGTTTCAAATCATTGAACCTGTTCCTTTAGTAAAGATCGATCCCCAACAATTTCAACGCGCTTTAGCCAACCTGTTTCGTAATTCAATTGAAGCAATCAGAACAAATAAAGATGAAGGGGAAGTGGCATTGAAAGTATGCCACAAAAACAGACGGATCATTTTTGAGGTAAAAGATAATGGACCGGGGATGCCGGATGAAATCCGTCAGGCCGCTTTCGACCCCTTCACTACCACAAAAAGTATTGGAACAGGACTCGGTTTGTATCTGGTACAAGAAATCGTGGAAAACCACGGCGGCTCCATCCAAATAGAAGCCAAAAAAGGCATAGGCACGTTGGTCAGATTAACTGTACCACTGGACGAGGACTAAAACGTGGCCATTCGAAGAACCATACTGATCATAGATGACGATGAAACTTCCCGTGAAGTTGTCAGAGAAGCGCTGGAAGGGAAGAATTTCGAATTCCTGGAGGCAAAAACCGGGGAAGAGGCCATCGATTTATTTTCTTCCTACGATATCGATGTCGTCACCTGCGATATCATGTTGCCGGGAACGGATGGCATCGAAGTGTTGCGTCATATCAAGGAAGTCAAATCCGATACCCAGGTCGTTATGCTGACCGGCCTGAACGCGGTGGACACGGCGGTTGAAGCAATGCGCTTGGGCGCTTTCGACTATTTAACCAAACCCATTAGACTCAAAGAACTTCGTGTAGTCATCGACCATGCCATCCAGCAGAAAGAATTAACCGAAGAGCGTGATGAGTGGCGCCGGCAGGTTGCTCGTTTTTCCGGTCGATTATTGGGCAAGTCGCCCGGGATGAAACGCATTTTTCATATCATTGAACAGGCGGCTCCAACACGAAGCACCGTGCTGCTCACCGGCGAAACTGGTACAGGGAAAGACCAGGTCGCTCAGGAAATTCATGATCAAAGCCGCCGAAGCAACAAGCCATTAATCAAAGTTGACTGTGCTTCTCTTCCCGAATCTCTGCTTGAATCGGAACTCTTTGGTCATGTACGGGGTTCTTTCACCGGTGCGTTCAAAGATCGAAAGGGACGATTTGAAATGGCTGACGGTGGAACCGTTTTCCTGAACGAAATTGGAGAAATGTCAGCAGGTGCACAACAACGATTGCTTCGAATTCTCCAGGATGGGGAATTGGAACGAGTGGGAAGCAATACTACCATTCATGTCGATGTACGGATTATTGCAGCGACGAACAAAGATTTGCAGCAATTGATATATGACAATAAGTTCAGAGAAGATCTTTATTATAGACTCAGGGTGGTTCAAATTCCGTTACCGCCTTTACGAGACAGAAAGGAAGATATTCCAATTCTGGCACAAGCATTCCTAAAACGATACAGCGAAGAGACAGGAAAAGAATTGAAAACATTCAATTCTGAAGTGGTAGACCTGTTTCTTTCTTACTCCTGGCCGGGAAATGTTCGGGAATTGCAGCATGCGGTCGAACATGCAGCGATCTTTGCCCAAGAATCTCAAGTAACAATGAACGATCTACCCGAAGAAATCACACATACCACAGGAACCCAAGTTCAAGAAACTTCGCAACTCACTGATTTTGATAGAAATAGCATCGTAATTCCAATAGGAACACCTTTAGAGGAAGCCGAACTTCAGATCATTCGAAAGACTCTGGATAATGTGGGTGGCAACAAAGAAGAAGCGGCCAGAGTGTTGGGATTATCAAGAAGCTCTCTTTACCGGAGATTACCTAAACTTTCACAAACATAGCTAATTGATAAGATCATAATCCCAATATTAAAATTGGCACATTTACTGCTTATCTAGATAGGCATGATGAGGCTAGCAATGCCAGATATAAACGGCAACAATCAATCCTTTATGCGTCAACTCTTGGACGGCAAAAAAATATTGATTGTCGACGATGATGACGACTATGCCGAAGCGATGGATGAAGTATTTACTCTCCAGAAATGCAATGTCACTCGCGTGTTGGATCCTGTAGACGGTATTCAAGATGCATTATCGGGTGATTACGATCTTCATATCGTTGATAAACACATGCCCAGGTTAAATGGACTCGAATTTGCCGAAAAAATCAAAAAACACAAACCCGACGCAAAAATAATCATCATCACCGCTTACCCCAACGAACAATCCCGCCAAAATAGCCTGGAAATCGGTGTAAATTACTATCTTCCAAAACCTTTCCGCAAAAACGACATCCTCGAAATCGCTTCTTTTCTATTGTTGTAAGCTGGAGAGATATATCGCGCGGCTCCGCTCCCAGGGCTTTGAGGAGTTTGAAAAGCTTTGCGAGCGTGATGTTCTAGTCGATAAGAAAACTTGATTGTTTAATTCCACGGGGCTGCAATGTAGCTCACAAATTAGGAGGAAGAATCTATGCCTGTGAACGCTGTTGTTCGTGCCCGCATTGACGAGCGCATTAAGGAAGAGGCAAGCGACGTGTTGGCGGCGATGGGGCTTACTGTGTAAGATGCTTTTCGCATCATGATGACCCGCATAGCTAAAGAAAAGAAGCTACCTTTCGAGCCACTGGTTCCCAATGATGAGACCATCGCGGCAATGAAAGAGGCCCGCCGGGGTGGCCTGCCATCTTTTAAGAACATGGATGAGTTGATGACGGATCTGAAGCGGAACATGACTTTGACTTTCTTTCGAGGCTTTAACCAGCTTTTCGCTGCTTTCAAACCGCCGTCATTACGCACTTTCTGAAGGTAACGCCTGGCTGAATAACCACACAAATCCTTGGCTAGTTCATATATTTCTAAAGCTTTGTCATGGAATTGCTTTTCAAGTCTAGACATAATATGAACCTCCTAATCACATAGCCATAGTCGGAGTTCAGATGCGATATCCTTTTTGGAACCATAATAAATAATTGTTTTTAGAGTGCATGATTGGATACCTTCTTATTACTGTGTCATAAAATATTTTCGTTGAAAGTCGTAGTTTTTACAATGGGAATTCACCATAGATTGGTGATATAGAAACTCCATTCATGGCTTTGCTTTCTTCAGCAATTCAGGGCCGGATTGGTCTTCTTGTTCTTGGAACCAGTTTATCATGTAATGCCCTTCTGGTAGGCGAACATGAATTTCCAAATCACCGCCGATCCCTTGAATGTATTTTCGTAAAGTTGAGAGATAGATATCCGTTTGTTTTTCAATCTTGGATATATTGGCTTGGGAAGTCTGTAGAGTTTGTGCCACTTGAATGGTTTCGCCATTATTCTTACTCCTTTTCGTTTATTCATTGCTTTCAACAAGGGCTGCTTCGCTTGCCCTAGGCATTCCAGTCACCTTCCAGTCCTTGCGGAATCCAAAATTCCTTCTTACACTTAATTTGCTATTGAGTATTTTACAAGAGGAGTTTGTACAGCGCGATGAATTCCAGGCCGTTGATCCTTTCCTTTCCGGCTTCGCATAATCGGGATGAATCAGTCTGGTGTCAAGAAGGGTTGGCATTGGGGAACATTCTTATCCCCAACCATTTGAATTTTGCTTTGGAGATACAAGCCAAACGGTTGGATTATGACGGTCATTTTGAAGATAATCCCCCTTTAGGCCGGGTGGATGCTCTGATGCAAAACACAGAAGAGAAACAACTCCGTTTTGGTTGTGTTTTTGTGCCGGTCAATTTGAATCAGCCGGATGATCAGATTGGGAATGAAATTTCCGCTATCAATGGCTGGACCGATTTGACTGTATATAGCGGTATTGGATTTGTGCGTCTTGAACTGGCGGGAATGAGTGATCTGAATTCTAAAAGAACTCATGATGCTCTCAAGCAAATATTGAATTACATGTTGGATATGGATTTAAAAGTCTCCATTTCTTTTCCTGAACCCCCTCTCAACGAGATCAAATCTTTTTGGCGGAACATTGATGAAGGCATGATCGAAAAAGGAATAGGTATTGAAAGAAAGATCGAGATTGAAGAACTTATACAAACAGAAAAAATCGAAATTGATAAAGAATATGTCACTTCAATCTGCGCCACGATTGACACACCCATTCCAACCAAATCGATTGAAAAGTTTTTATCGGTTATTGACCATCATTTCCCCAAAGAAAGTCCCGCATTGGTTATAATGGTAAACAATTTGGACGCTTTTCTCCATCCATGACAGATTCCTAGTCATACACTGATATAGAAAAAGATGAACAGATAAAAAGCGAT
>CAZXSQ010000024.1:10490-18080 GCA_964643335.1 uncultured bacterium | reverse complement strand
TAAGGATCAACGCATAGAGCAGTGGTTTTTTATGAAATTCCCAGCCATAAACCTCATACGTGCGTTGTTCGGGTTGCTCTTTTTCTTTGTTTTGATTGTTTTGATTCAGTTTTTGGTCTTCCATGCTTCATTTCCTTTAGCGATGTGTGCTGATAATAGACTTACATTGTACTAAATCGGAGGTTTCATATTACCGTACAAGTTTAACCCATCCGATCTTATTTTCACGTTCTATGTACCGGATAACACTATCCCGAAGTGAAATGCCGGTATCTTTCCAATCAAGTTCAGGATAGTCGGGAAAAATTCGATCCCATTGATCACGAACAAAACTATTGGTTACAATCCGATATTCTTTTTCAGGATCGATCGGCTCTTTCCCCAAAAATCCCTCCGGAATATCTGATCCTTTGATCTCAGTTACAACAAGGGTGTTTTCAAAAGGAAAAATCTCCCAAATCCTACGATAAGTAAAAGGCCCTTTTGAAACACTGCCTCGAATTCCCCCTCGATTATGGAAAGCATAGTCGGTACCGGTAGCTTCAAGAAAAGCCATATCTGCGATACCAACCATATCCATTTTTGACAAGTTTTCCGTGGCTATTCCCAATGGACGATCGACGATATCGGCAACCTGATCCTCCCATTGGCTTATTCTTCTCAGTGTTGGTTGATCGGGTTTTGATAATTCACTGTTCACCGGTAATACCTGATAAGACATCTGGTCGATTTCATCATTTGCTGTATCAACATCAAGTTCAATTCTCCCAATATAACGTCCTTTACTACCGGCCTGAACAATTGGAACCGTGTTAATCTTACGGATTTCTTTCAATAAAGTATGACTATGACCGCCGATAATCAAATCAATATTTTCAACCTGTTCGGCAATTACTTCGTCATATTCGATTCCAACGTGTGAAAGAATGATCACAATATTACTTTTTTTGGAAACCTTCGGAACCAATTTCTTTAATGTATCCAAAGAAGACACAAAAATGACCTCTTTGACTGCCTCTTTGCTTGTCATCAACGGTGTCCATTCAGCCACTACACCGATCACACCAATTCTTAAATCTTCTATACTGAAAATCTTATAATCAGCATCGGCGATAAGATGATGTTTGCCATCAGGTCCAGTATAGAAAGCGTTTGCGCATAGAATCGGAAAAGTAGCGATATCACGGTAACGTTCTATCCGCTGCCATCCATAATCAAAATCATGATTACCTAAAACAGCCGCGTCCAATCCCCAAAAATTCAAAACACGAAAAACCGGCTCTCCTTTAAAAACAGAAGAAACTGGAGTCCCACTCACCATATCTCCCGCATCAAAAATGAGGACATGCTCTTGTTCGGCACGGACTTTTTTGTAATATGCAGCAATAACTGCCGCTCCACCAATATTTTCTTCATCAGGTAGTAAATGGGCATGTAAGTCATTGGTATGAAGAATTGTCAAAGAAACGTTATCAGACGTTCCACATTGAGTAAATAAAGTGCAAAAAAGTAATATCCAATACAATTTCCTGAACATCTAATAACCTCTTAGTGTACAAGGTTGTTCCACTCTCCGGCAAAAATCTAACCGGCACATGACTTCATAATTATGGTTCCACCTTCACCCGCCTTGACGTATTCCATGATTCGCGTGCGAAGGCAATCACCCAGCACAGGATCGTCGAGACCCACCCATTTGACTTGCTTGACGTCTCGCATATTAGGATGCGGCTTAGGTGGAAAAGCGCTGGGAACAGCCACAGCAAACCAATACATCAAAATTGTCCGTTGATGAACTTCATCGATGGCATAACCATATGCCAAAAGCACAGTTTCTTCAGCCGCTACGGGGACCATGGCCTGTGAATGAACATAATCCGTAACAGTCATAATTAGGTCTTTGTTATCTTCGCTTTTCTCCCCGTGCTTTTGTGGATTTACCGGTCCCCCCGGAAATGACCACCCCAATCCATCGGCTCGTAAAACCAGCAGATAACGATCCCCAATAAGCACCACACCACGAACCGCTTCAAGCCCGGTCCAATTATTCCGGCGTGCCCATTGATATTCCTCTTCCACTTTGGTTTTGGGGAAGGGGGTTCCTCTAATGCCCGCGCAAGATAAAGCCAATGTAGGTAGCAATAATTTTGGAAACGTTTTTATACATTCCCGCCGGGAATAAAGTTTAGAATGTTGCGAGTCTTTTTTACCCATTTATCATGATACTCCACTCAGATGTTCAATTCTCCATAATCATAATATCGTTTAGAATAGAAAATCATAACCGTCAGCTCCAATCAAATTTGTGCAATTGATTGAGTAAACCATTAGAGGGTGGAAATCCTGGGAGAGCGGACATCCTGTCCGCACCTTAGAACCTCAATGCAAACTTAATCACTCACACCAGCGGGGAAGATGCCTGCGCTCCTCCTCTTCCTATGTGAAAGGGGAGCAGTATTATGGGGGGCGGCCATCCGTCCTCCTCTAGTGCACCTGCGAGCGCACACAATCAGAGAGGTGAAAGTCCTCTCCAGGTAGACGCTCTCCGGCCTGAAGCCGACTGTAACTGCGTCACCGAGAGGTGGGGTGGGAAGCAACAGAAGGCGGCTGACCAGTCCGTAGGCGACGAACTCGATACGGCCGGATGCCACCAACGAGCTTGCTAGAGAATGGCGAAGTTTTAGGCCCGAACTCCAAGGTTTGAATTAGGTAGGGGCGGTTCGGGAACCGCCCATTGCAGCGGTTCGGGAACCGCCCCAGCACTCGAACTCCCCTTGTTCTTATGGATGTATGCCTTTTTGCCTCACGAAGGTAAAATGAATTATGAGGACTTAATGAATGAAACTGACTAAAGCATTTAATTTAATACGGTCATATCTGGATTTACTTCTGGTTCGAGAGAAACCTCACGCTTTCCCGGTGGAATTATCACTCGGTACAACATCCTTCTGCAATCTGAAGTGCATTCACTGCCCTCGTGAAGAAAGCGACGGCAATCTTGTGCCTTATGATGAACATCTCGATATGCCCTATTTCGAAGAATTTCAACCCTACCTGCAACGAGCTACAGAGGTTAGCTTATACGGACTGGGCGAGCCTATGATTGACCGGAATTATTTCGAAAAAGTGCGGTATGTTACTTCATTTGGAGGTAATGTGGGTCTCTCATCCAACGGCACGCTATTGGATGAAAAACGGTGCCGTGAGGTCGTGGTGTCCGGAGTGAAAGGAATTGGTATCTCTCTTGATGCCTCAACCGAAAATGTATTCAAGATCGTACGCCCGCCCGGTGGGCTGCCAAAAATTGTGGAGAACATCAAGCGCCTGCAGCGTGTTAAACAAGAATTGAATTCTATGACACCGGTGGTGAAATTGTCCTATGGAGTTATGCGGCAGAATCTGCAAGACCTGCCTTCTTTTCCCGAATTGGCTGCGGATGTGGGATGCAAAGAAATCATTGTCCACCCGATTATCTTTATGTCTGAGAATATGAAAAACACTATGTCGGCCGATCAAAAAGAAATGCTCGAAGTGGTGGATGAAACTCGCAAAAACGCTGAATCATTAGGCATTATTTGTCATTATTGGAATCTGGATCCCATGACCTTTTTGAAATCGGTGAAGTATGCCAACGAGACAAATAATCAGGCATCTGATTTTCCAAATCACCCTGAAAAAAACTCCAAGAAGCCCTCACATTTTTGCTACTTCTTATGGCGGAACGCGATGGTACAGGGAAAAGGCGAGTTATTCCCCTGCTGCTATATAACCAATATCCGGCTGGGCCAAGTGGATAATGGCAACCTGCGGGAACTCCTGGGCCATCCCTTTATGGCATCATTGCGGCGTGATCTGTACAATGGTCAATTTCCACCCCCCTGTGCGAATTGTCCGCAGCTCCATCCCTACAACCGCTGGAACATCCTCAAAGGCGGGGTGAAAGAACTCTACCGGTTTCTTGTGAAATAATGTGTCTCTTTTTATTGGATCAAAACGATGCTTGCTGTAGTTTCTTCAAACCGTAAGCGGTGGGGAGGAGAATGCAGCAGGTTTGAATCAGCAGGAAAAAAGTGGAGTATAAGATCATTTCCGGCTGGATCGTCATTTGATCGATAATATTCATCCCCGGCGTATGATCCAGAGCGAATCGTGCCAGAAAAGCGATGCTGACACCAAAATAGAGCAAGGTACAGATCATGGCCACTAAAGTGCCCACATCGGAGGTGACTTCAGCGGCGTTGGTTGCCTCGAATTTGTGAAAAATGGCTCCAAACCCTAGCGTCCAGCTGGTGAATCCAAATGAAAAGAGAAAAAGCACAAAAGCGCAGATCAAGTTCAATGTCGGATCGATATCCAAAAAATTATTGAGCATAAAAATCATACCCTGACCTATAGCAAGTAAAACCAAAGCATGAAGATAATATTTTGTAAAATAGAATCGTGAAATGCCCACTTCCGAAGTAACCACAGTCCAGAATCCTTTACCCTCCAAACTGATGGATGGATAGGTATACCTCAGCGACAATGTAGCCTGAATAAATCCAAGCAACACCACATTGAAGAATGCCAAATGACTTCGAGCCGGAGACGCTGTATTTCCCATCGCGATGTTTTTTGTATGCGCCACATAAAAAAGAACCAGGACGAGAATCAGAACCAATTGGCCCCATTGAGAAAAATCTCTCGCGAACACATGGAACTCTTTATAAACGATGCTGCCGACCCGGCGGGGAAATAGCCGCATTAACCATAACTTTTTTGGACGGTACCTTTGTGGGTCTCTCCTTTTTTGAAATAACCCAACGCGTTCCTGCGCCCATAACCAGGCATTGGGATACCAACGATATCCAATTTCAAAAACAATGGACATTAAAAACAGGGCAGTGGTCCAAATCAGAAAAAGGTAAAATCCGGTTTTACCCAGATCATCGATTCGCGCTGCTGTCATCAATTCCGACATCCATTGACTGGGGACATAGGGATTGGATGAAAGCCGTAAATTGGCCAGAGTTTCGCCCAGTTTGGCTGCATCAACATTTTCAATAAATCCCTGGGTTTGGGTTACACTGTAAAAAAAAAGTACAGTAAAACCGGCCAATAAAATAACAGCCGCCAAGGCGGTTCGAATGGGTCTGCCGATAATCCAGCGGGTGATGAAAAGTACAATAAGGATCCCCAATCCCGCCGCAATCACCATGAAGCCGCCTAAGCCAATTAGCACAACGAGAAAATACCACCAGGGAGCTTGCAATTCCCACCCATAGGCGAAAAGAATCGGAATGCAGAACAAACCGAGCAGCCAGCCTCCGAGCACTAACGTTTCGATACACTGTATGCGGTAAAGCCGATGAGGGGGATAAGGAGAGGATAATAATTGCTGCAGTTCGTTGCTGCGAAACAGGGAAGAATAAGCGGTTAAAACATGTCCTCCCGTGACCAGAATCAATAATGCAAAAAAACCAAACGACACAATACGTTTGAGCAAAATAGGGCCGATAATTTCAACCTGGATCAGGTTTTCACACAACTTGGCAATCAGGTTGTAACATAAAAACCAAAAAATAACCAGAAGCAAAAGAAATCCTGCGGTTTGAACCACTGTATCGAGATTCAACCGCCGCCAGCGGCGAATCATATTAAGCCGTTTAACGTGAAGGAAGTATTTATCCTGAGCCGACCACATTTCAACGCTCCGCCATCGCTTTCAGTCTCAGTCGATGGAAAAACAGGATGATGAGATAAACCATTTAATTAAGCAATAGCACGTTGGACAGAGAATTAAAAGTACCGCACAACGCCGGTTTGCTATAAAATGAAAATACTTTTCATTTCAACCGGTTAAAGCGAAGCGATCTGGTCTTCTTCCAGCGAGTGATCCCAGTATAAAAAACGTGAACAACCTTCACAAACGACGATGTCCTGGCCTCGTTTGGCCATTTGAAGAGTCCGAGGGGTTAACTTGATGTTGCATGCGCCGCAATGCCCACCATTGGCTGTCGCCACAGCCACACCATTTTTGTTTCTGAAAATACGAACAAACCGCCGGTATAGATCGGGATTCACTTTTTGTGAAACTTCTTCTGTCGCCGCTTTGGCTTTTTGCAGGCGTTCGTTCAGTGTTTTCTCCCGTTCTTCCAGTTCTTTCAGTTCTTGCTGAAAGACGGCTTCTTTCTCTTCCAGTTCTTTCTTCTTTTCGGTGAAAGTCTGACGTTCTTTCTCAACCAGATCCAGCAACTCAAGCAGTTTTTCTTCGATTCTTTGGTTTTTGCGATCCAGTGATTCGATTTCGGCAAGGGTGGCCTGGTATTCTTTGTTGGTTTTTATGGAATGAAGTTGGGCTTCTTTTTTCACCCGCGTTTCCTGGCCATGTTGAAGCTCCAATTCACAGTTTTTCTGCTCAACTTCGTGCCGCTTGAATTGTTCTTCAGCGTATTTGGCTTCTGATTTTAAATTGTTGATGAAACTGAGCAGTTGTTCACGTTTTTGGGGAATAATGTTGTATTCGTTTTCAATTTCTCTTTGTTCGCTTAACACTTTTTGCAAGTCAAGAAGGGAAGACAGTCTTGGATCCATTCATTCCAACCTTTTATCGTAGATTTTTATGATAAAAAAAACCTCATTATTCCTGAGGGCGTGGAAATTTTTCATCCAGTACGTTCATGATTTCCTCGATGAATTTACCCACGGTGATAGCGTCGGGCGGCCGCATATCCGGACCGTTAAATGCACTAATGTAAGATGAAGTGATCATTGCGATCAATTCCATTCGCCTTTCGTCAGTTACCCTTTCCGCCATTTCTTTTCCTCCTTTATTGATGAATGACTTTTAAAGGCGTAATACGCAATCTTAAAGGATACGTTTGACACCCAACATGTGCAAGGGAGCTTGACTTATTCTCTTTCAGCTTCCATCAATCAAAATAATCGGATATTTAAATCCAACATTGATATTATACCGAATAGAAAATCGAATGCCGAGTGTGATGAAATGTTTAAAACCGGTCTCAGGATTATTGCAGTTCATCAAAAACTATACTTTAATTGTGATATAGAATGTTCGTGAAAAATGACCGCCAAGAAAGAAAAAACTTTTTTATTGGATTTGTTGTCCTGTGGTATAGCAATCGTGTGATATTTCCTTTGTGCCTTTTTCATAGACTTTAAAACATAATGAATAAAAGACTATCGAATCATTTACTCTTTTTGCTTTTTCTCCTGCTTCCGATTTTGTTGTTTCATTGGAAAATCCTTCTTTGGGGACAAATCATTTGTGGCGGGGATTTAATTAATCAATTTGTTCCCTGGCGTGAATTCGCACTCCATGAAATTTCAAACGGCCGCTTTCCCTGGTGGAATCCATTCGTTTTCTGTGGCACTCCCTTTGCTGCCAATATACAAACTTCTCTTTTTTACCCTTGGAATCTTTTCAATCTCATATTTTCTGTGGAGAGTACTTTTTCATATTCATTGGTATTTCACCACCTTCTATCTGCGTTAACCATGTATGTCTTTCTGGCTCGATTATGGGGTTCACGCAGCGGTGCTTTATTGGGAGCCACAGTCTATGCATGGTCGGGATTTTTTATAACG
>CAZXSQ010000024.1:0-10480 GCA_964643335.1 uncultured bacterium | reverse complement strand
GGTCATATGATTCATGCCCGATCTTATGCCCTGTTACCGATCTCATTATACCTGCAGACCCTATTGCACGAGCGATTGACATATTCCAGGCTTTTCCTGTTTTCCTTAAGTACAGCCGGATTGTTTTATGCCGGCCATACTCAAATTCCCTTGTACTTGTTCTATTTATTGATGTTTCGTGCCTGCTGGTGGGGTGGTCTTGAGTACAAGCAGACTCAAAACAAGTGGACTTTCTTCCGCCTGCCAGCCTGGACGGCGGCGGGACTGGTTATTACTGTATTTTTAGCCTCGGTTGTTCTGCTGCCGCTCTCCCAGTTGGCAAATAATACAGCCGGTCGCGCTGGAGGAGCAGACTATTCACTGGCCACCAGTGACTCCATGCCTCCACAACATTTGATCACCTTCATCGCCCCTTTCTTTTATGGAACTCCCTTGGCAGAGGAACGGGAAAGTCTGTTTTGGGAAACACAGACCGGCTTTCATGAAATCTGCGGATATGTAGGAATCTTGCCGCTTTTACTGTTGTTTTTTGCTTTTCTTTCCCGTCAGAAGCAAGAGATTAATTCGGTCTTTTTACGGTCCGAAACTTTGTTTTTTTACATCGTTGCCATCGGTGGAATATTTTTTTCTTTAGGGAGTTACAATCCACTCTATCCGCTGCTGTATTATGGTCTGCCAGGGTGGAGTTATTTCCGCGTACCTGGAAGGTTGGTTTTGTTATTTATTTTGGGAGTGTCCGTCTGCTCAGCCAGAGGATTGGTTGTTTGGAGCCATATAAATCCCTCACAGTTGAAAAATTCAACCATATTCAAAACAGTTGTCGCACTGACGGTCTTATTTGTTTTTGGCGTTATCATCCTGATACTTTCCAAACCGGCGATCATATCCTACTTGCGTGAAATAGAGATCGAAAGGTCGCTCGAAGCATTGGACTATAATGCAAGCCGAGCGGTTATACAGCAGCAGCTGCCGGAGGCTCTTTTTGAAACGCGTTATTCTTGGATGCTGGGGTCTTGTTTGACCGCGTTGGTTTTCCTGGCCGGAAGCGGGTGTGCTTTATGGCTGATCCTTCGCTTAAAGTCCAATTACAAATGGATCCTGCCGTTTATCGTGCTATTGATAGACCTGCTCTTTTTTTCACATCGATTTTTCCCAACCCAATCCCATGATACCTGGCGGCAGGAGTTCTATCCTGAAACAGAATTGGTAAATTTTCTTAAGACAAACGCGGGAAAATGGCGCATCGTCTGCCTGGATGATGCCATCGGAATCCCTGGTCTGCAATTCCATCCGGAATTACGGCCAAACAGGTTGATGCACTATCGAATTGAATCCGCGCGCGGGTATGATCCCCTGATCCTTAAATCTTATTCCCGCTTTGTAAACTCCATGTATCAACGGCCTGAAGATATGTATCAGGGTGGACTGCTATTTTTCTCACCTCCGGAAAGCCAAGCCATCGAGGATTTCAGTTTATTGAATATAAAATATGTTGTGACCACAAAATTTTTAGTCCAGCCTTTTACACGCGTCTGGACAGAAGAAAATTCACCGTTGAAAATATATGAGAATCCTACAGCCAAGAATCGGTTTTTCTGGAGAAATTCCTCCAAAAATCAACGTGTAGACACATTGATCCACTCTCCCGCCAAAATAATTTTGAAAGTTTTCACAAAGACAGAGAACCAACTGGTTTGGTCACAAAATTACTATCCTGGATGGAAAGTATTTCTCAATGATCAGCCCGTTCGATTGGAAAGGTTTAGGGGTGTCTTGATGTCAGTCAAAGTGCCACCCGGTGAACATGAAATTCGTATTCAATACCTTCCATTGTCCTTTATGTTGGGGGGATGGATAACTGCTTTAACAATCATCAGTGCTTTAATTATCTGTGCATGGGAACGTAAAAAGTCACTAAAGAAATAATCCTGCATTCAAATAAAGGCCTATAAAGTTTATAAGTATGATCTATTTGATATAATATAATGTATTGTTGCTGTTCTTTTCAATAGAGGTAGATTTTATGAATATTACTCACAATCCTGTTCAAGTTTTGAATTTTCAGGATGTTCGGTGTCCTCTAAACTATGTGAAGACTAAACTTGCGCTGGAAATATTGAAAATAGGTTCTATCATCGAGGTTATAGTAGATGAAGGAGAACCCTCCCGGCATCTTCCTAAAAGCATTCAGCAAGATGGTCAAAAAGTTCTTGATCAATACAAAAAGAAGGATGGCATACATGTATTGATAGAAAAAGTTGTGGACTATTGATAACTGGCTTTTAGTGAAAAGGTGAAAAAACTTGAGCGATAAACTTGGGAGAATTGGATGGATTCATTTGGTTTTACCGAAGAGCAGGTAAGCCGTTACAGCCGGCATATCATTCTCCCCAAAGTCGGTGGAAAAGGACAACGGAAGCTGCTGGACAGTAAAGTACTGGTGATTGGAACCGGCGGTCTAGGATCCCCCTGTGCCTATTACCTAGCCGCCGCCGGAGTTGGTGCGCTTGGCATTGTGGATGACGATCAAGTTGAATTATCCAACTTGCAGCGCCAGATACTACATTTCACTCAAGATATCGGCAGGGATAAAACCGATTCGGCGGAGGAAAAATTAGCCAATTTAAATCGTGATGTTCGCGTGGTAAAACATAACATGCGTGTAGAGTCCCGAAATATTCTGGGATTAATCGGCGGCTATGACGCCGTTATCGATTGTACTGATAATTTTCCTTCCCGTTTTTTAATCAATGATGCCTGTGTTTTTGCTAAAAAAACGCTGATTCATGCCGGTGTGTTTCGTTTCGAAGGCCAGGCCATGACCATTATTCCTGGCGAAGGCCCTTGCTATCGATGCCTCTTCCCTGAACCACCGCCACCGGGAGTTGTTCCAAATTGTCAAGAGGCTGGTATTTTTGGTTGTGTGGCGGGAATATTGGGAACAGTCCAGGCCATAGAAACCATCAAAGTGCTTCTAGGTCTTGGAGATATATTGAATGGTAAATTGTTCATATTCGATTCATTGGAAATGACCTCGCGCCTGGTTCGTATACCCCACAACAAAGATTGTGCTGTTTGCGGCCAGAATGCAACGATTCAAGAATTGATTGATTATGAACAACCTTGTGAAACGAGCACGGCAGGGAATCCCTAAAGGGCGCATATCGTGATAAGGTTAACATAAACAGCAAAAAAGTGGAAAAGATTATCCATTTCCCCTACGGCTTATTCTGCTAAAACTTGACGATAGATTTCCAATACACGCTCAGACATTTTCTCTTGAGTAAAAAGTTGGTATACTCGTTTTCGTGCAGCGTTTCCATACCGATAGCGTAAATTCGCATTGGATATAAGCGTATTAATTGCTTCAGCCAACGCGTCCGGATCTTGCGGAGGCACCACCAGACCAGTTACATCGTGTTGATTGATGTAAGAGGTTCCTGTCCCCAATTCGGTGGAGATCAAAGGTAATCCGCAGGCGGCTGCTTCAGTCAAGACGATACCGAACGCCTCAGAGCGATAAATGGAAGGCAGGCAAAACACATCGGAAGCGAAGTAATAAGGCGTTACAGATTCAACCTGACCTAAAAAGACGATCCTGTCACTATAAGACAGATCCCGTGTATATTCAATCAAATCGGGTAACAGCGGGCCATTCCCTACAATAAGAAGCTTTCCATTTACCTTTTCCATGGCCTGAATCAAATATTTAAGTCCCTTGTAATATCTAAGAATCCCGACATAAAGAATAAGGCCCATTCCATATCGTTTACGAATAACTTCGGCCATGTTTTCCACTTCGCTGCTTGGGGAATAACGAGATACCGGAATACCGAACGGCACCACCTCGCATTTGTATTTGAATTTTGGGAGGACTTCGGAAGATTCTGCATAATTTGGGGAACTCACGATAATCCGGTCCGCTTTCGCAAGAAAGGCGTCACGAAAAGATCCATAAAGAGTCAGCCACTTTTTCTGTCTTACAATATCACTATGGTAATGAACGATGACTTTCCCTTTCGGTTTGACTAGGAGATGTGAGAGAACGGCTGTAGGATTGGGCAGGTGGTAATGAAGAATATCCGCTTCAAGACGTTTTAACCAATACGGAAAATAAGGCGAAACCGGTGCCGATAAAAAACGGCCCCATTCACCTGCCTTATAAACCGGAGTCCCTTCAACCTCGGCGAATTCGGACCTGTGGCTGCGGCTGCAAATAAGCACAGAGACTTCGCCGCATTCATCGCGAATTCCTTCAATAATCCGATGAATAGCGATCTCAATCCCCCCACAAATTGGAGGATAATAATCTTTGTAAATATGGAGAATACGCAAGTTTTTGTCCGGAATTTTGAGAATATCCAATCATTTTACTGGAGATCGACAAAACAACTAAGGGGCGGTGTTTTTTTAAGAGTAGATTAGACGTCCCGCCTGCCAGGTGTAGAGCAAACGGGATTGTCTCAAAACAGGTTAGACACATAGGTCTAACCCTACATATGGTAGGGGCAAACCTATGTGTTTGCCCTATGTTGCGGCTTCCTTCTCATCTAACATAGTTTTGAGACACTTTCAAGCGTCCAGCCTGTTGAGTTTGAAATCAATCACTTTGGTATCTGTCCGAGCTTTTTGTAAACCGAATCATTCTTTTTACTGTAGGTTCATGTTCGGCTGATTCAGGGGGCATTTTACCGGCCGCATCCAGTCTATTCAATTTGTCAATTTGGCTGTTGACTTCCTTCATTGAACTGATTGCTTTCCATATTTCCTGAAATTGAATACGGCGTTTTTCAATATGAATTTTCAAATTATCAATCGAGGAGACTAACACTTTTTTGGTTTCGTTGAGTACGTTTTTATTTGCCTCGGCGATTTCACCAATGTGATCTTCCGTTTTATTCCTTCTGTTCAAAACGGAATACACCTTGCGCAGGTCGTCCAAGTGGATACTAAATGGTACCTTTTTTTGGGATATTTCTTCAAAAATAATATTGATATAGTTCGTTGCGTGTTTTGCAAAAATATTTCCCAACTCCACTTTTTTTTCAAAAGCGTTATGCAGAGTTTTCAGTTGATAGATGACCCAGTTCAGATATTCGATCACAAGTGAACGGCCTCTGGGAGTGCGGACATTGATTCCTTCTTTTTTAAATTCGTACAGTTTCTCTTTTTTTTCTTGCAATTTGACTGTGGCTCGGGCACAAATCCTTTCCTGGTTATCCACATAATCATGTTCTTTTTTCCGGCTGTAATGATCAAAATGATTGAATGGAGATGAACTTAAGCAATCGATCATCAGCTGGGAATAATCGGCAGAAACGGTACATTCTTTCCAGCGTTGATTCTCATGAACGGCAAGATTGGCGAACATTTGTTCAGCATTTTTCATAGACTCGGTGAAGTTATTTCTTACTTTTATTTCAGCCATCACCGAGGCCATATCTGTAAAAATCAGTTTCCCTTCTTTGCACAGCATAATCACTTCTTGTTCTTTTACTCTAGGATTTTGCTTAAGATATTCTTCAACAAGGGCTTTTCTGATTTTTTCTTTAGCGCGCTCGTATCGTTCGCTCATGGAGTTAATCCTTGTATAGGAAAAAACAATGTAAAGAAATGTTGCTTTTGCTCGTTGATTTTTATCATATATGCAACTACGTATAATAACATAGTTTACATTTTTGTGAATGCTTTTCTTGAAAATTATAGTAAAAGTTTTAAAAAAGGTGGTTGAAATAGATATTTAGCGTTTGCACATCCTAACCCGGCGCAGCCGGAACCAAGAAGGATATCACTTCATTGCTTTTTAAAATGGTTCAAATTGTATTTCATAAATTGTAGATTTTATATCATTCAAAACTGAGGTTTTTTAGCAAAAATTTTGAATTTTTTGACCATTTTGAGTTCAATTTGAATGATAAGAGACTCAGGTTGAAATTGAAGAATGGAGAAAACAATCCAGATTTAAGAATATAATCGAAAAATCGTATAAAAATTTCCAATAAAGTTCTTGCATTCGCATATTTCATATGGTATAATTTTTTTAACGTAATCAATTTTTAACGTGGTTCGCAAGTCTCTCTTTCCCTTTAAGGCTTGAAAGGGTGAAAGGGGAGGGAGCTCCGAGAAGTGAAAAAGGTTGGTAATTTTCTCGGATGGTTAGGGCTCGTTAGAATTTATAGAAAAGGGCGCATTTCGGTGCGTCCTTTTCGTTTGATAAACCATTTTTTTTGATTTATTTTTAAACTTTTCGATTTCCGCTTATATGTCTCATAGACATATTCTAAAAATCATTATAAAGTTAAGTGTAAGAATTAGAATGACTTGTATTTGAACATGTTTCCAAATTTAAAAATCACGTTGTAAAAGGAGGTTAAGTATGAACAGAATATTTTTGCTGGTTGGTCTTTTATTTCTCGCCGCACAAGTTGGCGGAACGCAGGACACGATTAGAGATGGATTGCAGATATGGACCACTTCATGGGATGACGGCTCACCACAGGTAGGATATGACATCATGCATTGGACCTATAGCGCTCAAGAGGGCTCCTGGACTCTTGAACCGCAATATGTGCTTCCACCGGAAATAGCAGAAGAAGATTATTTTGGAAATGTCTATGATATGGGTATGGACATGATTATCCTGCCAGGACGAACGGAGAGAAGCGCTATTTTGACAGTTTCAATGGGAGATGGTCATTTTCCTAGTGAAGGGACGCAATTTCAACACCGGGTGTTGAATGAGGATGGTGAATGGGAATTAGCTCAACCGCCTTTATTCACTACTCCGCCTGATATCAGTCCGTTAGGTGTTGATATATACCTCGAAGGAGACGAATTGCATATCGCCTGGATCGAAGATAACGATGAAGCCGGACCGGCCAGCATGATGTGCGAAATTTATGATCAAGTCTATTCGGTGAACAGTGATGGCATCCTTTCTGCAGAAGGAGATCCGGTCCTGGCTTATTCCCGCCAGCTGAATTGGGGCGGTACCTATCCTGGTCAAGGCGGAATCACGGGATTAACTGTATGTGACTATGACCGTGACGGCGACAAAGACTTTATCGTTGGAGAAATGTTTTATGGTGAAAGGCCCTACGCGACGGCTATTCATTTAATTGAAAAACTTTCCCCCAATGAGTGGCCGGATTCCTTGGAGGAGTTATGGGTCGGCTGGCCGGATACAGCCTCAGAAGGTGTTTGCTACAGCGATATCGACGGCGATGACCAGATTGATATCATCAATACCAGCGGAGCCGACGGCTCAAGTGACACGATTCATTGGTTTGAAAAACAGGAAGGTACATTGCAAGTAATGGGCATGATACTCGATTGTGATGCAGCAGCCGAATCCTGGGACTTAAACATCGGCCACATATTCGGTCTGCACTCCCCTCCACCAGAAACGACGGGGGTTTTGGATTGGGAGATTATGGAATAATTAATGTTTGATATAGTGAAAATGGGCTTAATGTTGTTTTAGCTCACCTTCACCTATACGTTTAGCTGTAAAATTAGGATTTATTAGTAAATCTTCAGATCATCAAGGCAGACAATGAGAATCAAGCAATGTGCCATCAAAAATTTTACCGTATTCGATGATCAAACCATTGAGTTTTGTAGCGGTGTCAATGTGATTATCGGAGCCAACAGCACGGGCAAATCACATTTATTGAAGATTCTTTATGCAATAATCCAATGGATAACTGGTGAAAACCATGAACCTGACAGGCAGGACAGAATAATATATTTGCTTAACGGTCTTTTCAAATTGGAAACAGAATTTTCTCAGTTGTTTAGAGATAAGGCAAAAGAATCTTTTTGTAAAATGAGAATAGATAATGATTTTTCAGTTCAATTAATCGTTGTTCCAAAACCAAAACTTATATTTCAGACGACATTTAAACCTACTGGCATGGTTCCTTTTACAGATTTAAAGGGCGTGTTCATTCCACCAAACGAAGTGTTGTCAATTTATCCAGGATTCACGGCATCTTATGAAAAACGGGAACTTGCTTTTGATCAGTCCTATTATGATATATGCAAAGCATTGTCCGCTGCGCCTTTAAAACAGCAGGATGCCATTCTCTCCCAGTTAAAATGCAATTTAGAAGAAATCCTGCATGGCAAAGTAATACAAAGGGGAGACCACTTCTATGTTCAAAACAAGACTACTGATCGTACGTTAGAAGCTCACCTTCTCGCCGAAGGACATAAAAAAATTGCCACGCTGGTACATTTGATAAACAATGGTTCCATTGACAAAGATACGATACTCTTTTGGGATGAACCGGAAGCAAGTATGAATCCCCGCTTGATCAAACACATTGCTAAATTACTGAGAGAGTTGGCAAATGCAGGTATACAAGTTTTTATCGCTACCCATGATTATTTGCTGACTGGAGAACTCTCGCTTGCTGCCGAATACAATACAGAGCCACATGTACCAATTCGTTTTTTTGCCATGAGCCGTGAGGTAGATGAGCCTGTTGAAATTCAACATGGAGATACATTAGCTGATCTGCAAGACAACCCGATATTGGATGAGTTTGCCGCACACTACGAACGTGAACGTTTACTGTTCTATGATCAATCGGGGGATGATCAATAATGAGTAAAACGATTGACATTGAGTTGCAACGGTTTGAATTCGGTGATTCTTGGACGGTTTTCAAATTCGATGATGAAACTGATCTATTAAAATTGAAGAAAGGTGTTGATGGCACAAAAGATGCAGATATTGTTGGTATTTTTAATGATACACGGCTTTATCTGATGGAGATTACCGACTTACGCGGGCATCGAATCGAGAATCGAGACAAGTTGAAACATGGTGAAATGGTTCAAGAATTCGTCCAGAAGATACGGGATACAATACCCGCTATAGTTGGAGCGTTTCATACAACCGACCACAAGGAGCAATGGAATATATTAATGCAAAAATTGGCAGACCGAAGTGAAAAAATTCGAACATTACTATGGATTGAACAAGATAGACCTCGAAACTCATACGAAGAGAATAAAAGGAGTGCTGAATTAGATACTCTCACCAAATTTCTTAAGAAGCATCTTTCATGGTTGACACCCCGTGTGTTGGTGGAAAACAAACAAACTTATCGAGAAAATCTCGATTTTAAGGTCAGCGATCTCTCGGGAGCTGGTCAACCTTAAAAATCAATCTGGAATAATAGTACATTTACGTTCAAAGGTGTCATAGGTATCAGTACTCCTTTTTCAAAAAGCCGGCAGGATGCCGGCGTTACAATTTGATGCCAACGTTACAATTTAAAATGCCCGGCTACTTCCATATGGTAGGTTTGAGGAAACATGTCAAAAGGCTGGATGCTCTGTATTTCATAACCGTTTTCTACCAGCGACATTGTGTCTCTGGCTAGTGCGGCTGGGTGGCAGGAAATCATGACGAGGTCTTTGGGCTTGAGGAATGGAATTTGTGAGCGTACTTTTTTCGATAAGCCTGCTCGGGGCGGGTTCAATATAACGGTGCCGTATTGCTGCTTTGTTTTGTTGAGAAATTGCTCCATCGTTTGTGCATGAAATTTGATGCGGTTGTGCAATTCTTGATTCATGACACGTGATTTGGCTTTTTCGACGGCGTAATTGTCCGCTTCCACTCCGTGAATCATATTGAATTTATCCGCCAGTTTCTGTGTTAATAATCCTTGACCGCAGTAACCGTCCAATAATGTGTCACACTGGGTAAAAGGTAATTGGGGAACGTATTGATAGAGTAAATTCTGTACGTGTTCATTGACCTGCATGAACATATGCATATCTTGTCTAGAGATGGAACAGTGATGACAAATATTCTCATGACCTTCAATAAACATTCCATCGATGACTTTTCCAATGAGAGAACGCTTGAGTTGTGTAACTGGATCAGGCTGCATTTTCATGTTGGTGAATTCAGCGTACAAATGGTTTTCGATCACACGCAGGATGACTTGTGATCCCTGCTCTCTTTTATTGAAAGGTGTCAACTGGGGATTTGCCTGTCTTAGCGCCTTGATCAAAACTGGCATTGCCTTGCGAATGAATGGGTGAGTGATGATGCAGTCTTCGATAGCCACAAAATCTGCAGGATTGAAAGCACGATGGAATGCGAACGTCAATGAACCGTTTATGTTTAGGATTGGAATCGAGACTTTATTGCGGTATTCCCATTCATTGGAGTGAATCAATGGCTGCACCGGTACATCCACGTGGGCGACTCGCCGGAAAGTTTCCTCAAGCCACTGCTGCTTGAGTTTCAGCTGATCGGCGTAGGCAATGTGCTGCAACTGGCATCCGCCGCATTCTCCAAAATAGGGGCATGGCGGTGGAATTCTTTG
This sequence comes from uncultured bacterium, assembly GCA_964643335.1. Classification (GTDB taxonomy): domain Bacteria; phylum Hinthialibacterota; class Hinthialibacteria; order Hinthialibacterales; family Hinthialibacteraceae; genus CAZXSQ01. The sequence continues at coordinate 131 of CAZXSQ010000024.1, read as the reverse complement.
ATAAGTTTCTTTTTCACCTTGGGAGATTAATTCCACAGGCAGAGCGCGTTCATATTTTTTACGATGTTCTAAAGTTTTGGCTTTCCATATCTCACCGGGGAGTGTGAAAGGGATAAAGACAGCTTTGCCGT
>CAZXSQ010000023.1:19526-25145 GCA_964643335.1 uncultured bacterium | reverse complement strand
AAAACCTCGGATTTATTGTCGGGATAAGAAAAATCAACATCGTCAAAAACAATCGCATGCCGAAGATCGGGGGTGGATGTATTGACTCGAACATTATTCAATCTCAAATCCTTAACGTGACGGCAGAAGAATCCATAGGCAGGAAGCGTACCGAACATTGTACTTTCGGGATAACTCTCCGGCTTTTCGGGGATTTCCCGTTTAGCATCATCAAGACTGCCGCCTCCATCAAAATCCAGATTTATATTGTTGAGTGACACATTCTCAATAGGATGTCCGGGAAGCCCCGTGATCGAACAACCAATCGGAGAGCAATCGGTTGCAACAATATTGCTCACCACCACATTGCGGAAAATCCCAACATCGGGCTTGGCCTGATCAGGCTTATAAGTACGAGCTCGATTGCCCAGCCGCATGAATATGGGAACCGAAACGCCCTTGATTGTGAGATTGGTAACCGTGATACTGTCGAGAATCCCACCATCGACAATCTCCAAAGCGAGTCCGGCAAGACCGCGCTGGCGGCCATAGATAACCTTCGAATATCGCGGGGAACAGATTGAGCAATTGGATACCGTGATATTGCGAAAACCACCACCCGACTCGGTTCCCATTTTGATCGAGTTGCAGTGGCTGCTAATAATGCAGTCCGAGATCGTAACATTCTCCGTCGGTTTGGTGGAAAGGCTTTTCAGGACAACAGCGTCATCGTCAGAATCGATCATACAACCCACAATGGAGACATCCCGGCAACTATCGATATTAAGACCATCATTGCTGTAACTGACATGATTGAAAACCGTGATGTCACGAATCGCCAATCGGTCGCAGTCGCGATAGTGCTGCATCCAACTGCCGGCATTCAACAGATGGATACCCTCGATCAAGACATCCTGACAGTCCTCGAAATAAAGGTTCTTCGGGCGTTTTCCGTTTTTGTATTTGAAATTGCTGCCCTGGCCATCAATCGTCCCTCGGCCTCGAATGGCAACGCCTTTGAGTCCCTTGCCAGCAAAGATGGCCCAAACACTAAATTCTTCTCTTTCAGAACCAGTCAGTTGACGTGGAGATCCATATCGGCTTTTGTCAATGGTTCCAAGAACCGTGCAGCCATTCTCAAGCTCAATCGTGACGTTATTGGCCAGATAAACGGTGCCTGTCAACCACCGCCCCGGCGGAAAATAGACAGTCCCGCCACCATGTTCAGCACACTGGTCAACCGCTTTTTGAATTGCCTCAGTGCAATGCGTCTGCCCATCAGGCTTGGCACCAAAATCGCTAATATTGTACACACCATCAACCGCACTGAAGGCAGTTAAACCAAGCAATAAACAAATACAGGCAAGTACTACTGTGAATCTTCTCATAGCGGTCACTCCATCTTGAAAGGGCTACAAACCACTTACACTGAGTTCTTGATTCTGTTGGCTACTATCGTTAGAAGCATTCATTATTCTGTGGGCACATAACAGATAATCGAACCGTCCATAGTAGTCATGTACAATTTGCCGTCACCAGCACTAAGACCATCGAAGGCAGGCATACAATCCAAATCATAAGTGGCTAATTTGTTACCATCGTTTTTGGATAGAACCTGAATGAAACTGCCATGTTTACCCTTTAGCCACTCAGCCTGTTCATTCATCTTCTCATGGAATGTTTCTTCGTTTGAAAGGCCCCACAATGCCTTCTCTTCCGCCACGTCACGAGGTCCGGCTACAAAAAGCAGGTCGTTAGCCAAAACCATGGCTTTAGCCATGATTTCCGGTTCTTCTTCGATCCAGTTATAATCCAAGGCGGTAAGTTTATTCATAGGCTGTTTGGAAAGTTCTTGCCAGTTCACAGTATGAGCAGCCAACTGATCCTTTTTCTTTGTAGAATATTTGCCCTTGGGCCACCTGCTCCCTTCGAGTTTGGGAATGCCAACCTTGCACGCAGGCTCTTTATCAGCACAGAAGAACCGGTATTCGGAAACAGACGTGTTGCATAGCAGTTCTGGATCACGCGCGTATGAATAGGCATTTTCCTCATCCAGGCACATGATGCGGCCATAAGGGACACGCTTGGGTGGAAGTTGGAATTCCGCCCAGCCCTCGCCGGCCGCCCGGCCGTAAATCCAGTAAGTCCGCTGATGCCAGGAATCATCCAGAAATGAGATGGGCGAGAAAAGATGGACTTCCTGATCATACTGTGTATCCGGACGTTGCGGCTCAACCCGAACGCGTTTGCCGTCCTTGGTGAAGGTCTGCGACTTCATGTAAATGTATTCACCGTCGCTGGAAAGAATATCGGGCATAGCCACTGGCATATGTTTGCCCGTCAAAAGTTCCTGGAGGTTTTTATCAGAACCTGGGACTTTGTTGTCCATCACATTTTCATAGATCAGTTCGCCGGTTTTGGGATTAAGTATCAGCATCCGCAATCCGCCATCGAGGAACATGGAACGGCCAGCGACACAATACAATTTACCATCCTGCACCAACACGCTTCCAGCAATCGGCCAGGCTGACTCGAGTTGACCGTAGGATATCAATTTTCTTGAGTTAGGGGCGGCGTGAAATTTCCACACCAATTCCCCATCCGCTGCATTTAGAGCATAGATACAGCCATCCGCACAACCAAATAGCGCAAGTCCCTTATACAAAGTCGGCGGTGAATTGACTCGCCCGCCTGCGATAAAATGCCAAACCTCATCGCCCGAAGCAGCATCCAAAGCGTACACCGTATGTTCATCGATAGCACTTAGAAAAACTTTCCCATCAGCAGCGACAGCTTGGCTGAGTTTTGAATTGAAAGACTTATCCCAAGCCTGGGTGATTTCGGCTCCGATATCTGTTTTAACATACCCTGTACGTGTGTTGTCATGCCGGAACACAGGCCATGATGACTCCGAATATGTTTTCTGTTGATCGCATGTACCGTAAGCAGGACCTTTCACCAATCGCTTTTCAACCGGTGGAGCGATTGCCGGTTGTGGATTCGGAGCAACGGCGTTGAAGCCATTGAGTTTGGACTGGTAGTAGCAAGCACAAGCGTGTGGTCCTGCGTACATCATGCCGTTGGCAGGCATAGCACCATATATACATCCACCGCGTACCCAGTGATTAATGGACCACTTGTCATTCTGCATATCGTAGACAGTATTTCCCATCATCGGAGGCAGGAGATATTTTTTTGTGGCCTTCCCAGGGTAACATCTTTGGTGAATGTAAAATGAGTCGATTGGATTGGTGTGCTCTGTGAGAATCTTTCCATTGGCCAGGTTGTAGGTTGTGTATTTGCCTCTGTTATCCCGGCCTAAGACCCAGACCTTATCACCGAGAATATAAAAGTCTTCAAGGCTATAGTGACCCGAAAGAGGTTTGTTTTTGATAGACCAAATAATATCTCCTGTTTCGGAATCAAGCACGAAGACCTGCTTTTGCGGTGAAAAAACGATTTGATTTTCACAGATGATCAGCCTTGGGCCTGCGTAACCCGTACGGACGAGGTTCATGTCTGAGACATCGGTGTGCCATAGTTCCTCTCCGTCCTTTCTGTTAAAAGCAAACACGGAGTTACCGTCGTAAAAACAAACTTTCTGTTGATCGGCTGCAAGCGTCATTGGAACCACTGGCATCTCCTGCTTCCAGAGTACTTTCCCGCTTTCCGCATCGATTGCTTTTAGGATTCGTTTTCCTGTCTCCTTTTTCCAGCCCCAGCGTTTACTTGCCCGGTCACGTTCTTTCCAGCAGTTGGGGTGTTGTTGACGATAATCGAATGGTTCTTGGTCTGGATCGACTACGGCAAAGATGACACCGTTGGAAATAATCAGCTCAAAGGTGGTGGCGGTATTGTTATAACGGTGCAAAACATCACCCGTGGCCGCATCCAGGCACAGAAGTTCCTCTCCAGTCCCCGGAGCAATGTAAACCTTGTCCTCAACTGCTACGAGACGCCTCGGCAGCCAGCCGGGGCCGCTTTTTAGTGGATAAAGATGGTTGAACCAGTTTTTTAGCGGGCGTTTCCAGAGCAAGATTCCATTGAATGCATCGCGGGCTGTTAGATAATTCTCAGAGGGAAGCTGGATGGATGCTGTCAATCCTTCATCCATCACGTAAAAAAGCCGTCCTCCGGCTGATACCATGGCGTTCATGCTGGCTGTATGTTCATGGCTCCTGGCCCATAACGGCCCGCACGTCCATCGCAGACCATGTGGCTCTCCAGCCACCAGGTCATTTGAAACAGATGAGCCTTGCGAATCGTGCAAATAATGAGTCCATTCATCGATCTCATCCGGCCAAGGCTTTTTCGCATATGTCCATTCATCAAGTTCTTCAATGGCTTTGGTTTCCCGACCCGGGATGTTTTCACCGTTTTTGAGCAGAACCTGTCCTTCCGGTACCAGTACCCGCATGATCTCATCGTTTGAAAGTTTCGCAGAATCAGAGATCACCAACAGGTTTACCATGCTCTCGACATAGGGCAGGTTTTTGCCGTCGAAAAGCGCGATAGAAACATTTCCATAGTGACCTGTGGATTTCACCTGTTTTTTGGCTTTCTCACCGGCCTCGTCACTTTCAGTTAGCCCCTGAACAACGAAGGAATCATCACTCCCCAGCGAAGTGGCAAACGTACTGTCTTCACACCCGGCATGGACAATCAATCCCCCTTCAATGCCCATCGTGTTGGTGATTATTTCAGGTGTGATCGCTTCAGTGGAACCCAATGAGGGAAACAGGGCGAGCAAAAATAAAACACTAATTCGCATAATCAATCTCCTAATTTAGATAACCATAGATATATAGTTTGAATATAACAGTAATAATTCAGTTGATCAATATTCTTAAACCCTATCGCCGGATTAGTAGTGTGAAGAAAATACATTTGGATTCTCCTTTTTTTAATGCTATTGGCAATATTCAACCCAAACAATAGGATACTACTTATTCGTTTCCAATTGGAACTGGGGCTGGTTGTGGAATTCCCCGTGTTGCTTTGCCATGCAGGACCCCCTTGTCATCAAACCAAAGGGGGTCGATGCAGATAAAGCGGTTCCAGGCTTCCGAATCATCTTTTTGTTGATGGTATACCGACCATAAATTTCCTGCGCCGTCTTTTACAACGCAACCATGGCCGGGACCAAATGCGCTTTCGTTTCGATGAACAATAGGATTGCCGGAATACTTGGTGAACGGTCCCATGGGATGATTAGCGGTTGCATAACCGATAGCATAATCCAATGAATTGGCACCCGTTCCGGAGTAAAGCAGGTAAAAAGTTTCATTGTGCTTCAACATCCAGGGGCCTTCGGTAACCGCACCTTTAATTTTCTCCCAGGGTTCGGTGGGTGAAATGATTTCAACTGGATTGCCTTGTTTCTTTAGAGGGGTTTCCATCTGCTGCACGTGAATACGAAAGTCCGGTAATTGAACGTAGTACAAGTAATAATTTCCATCCTCATAATGCATATGCGCATCGATGGCGTTTTCATATAACGTTTTTTGGTCTTCAAATATCTCATCCGGTTTATTGGCAACAGCAACACCGATGTGTTTATTAACAGTGTAATAGAGATAGAATCTGCCACTTTTGGGATCATGGAACACATCGGGCGCCCACACGTTGCGATCTCCCGGT
>CAZXSQ010000023.1:0-19516 GCA_964643335.1 uncultured bacterium | reverse complement strand
TTTAAAAACACGTTTGCCTTTTTCCCAATTCACTGAATCGGTGGAGGTGTAGACGTGGTAACTGACATTGCCGCCTGTTGGATAGAGATAATAGACATCTTTATACACTATAACGCTTGGATCGGCCGGGCCGATCTCATCAATAACAGGATTGGTATAGGTTTCAGCCGAAAACAAGTTCATTGAACTCATCGATAATAAACCAAACACGATGAACATAAGTAACATATGCTTTTTCATTATTCTATCCCTTATGCTTACTAACTATACAGGCATTATTGCGGTAAAGCGTCTTTCCACCACTCTTTTATCCGCATTTGCAAATGCTGGACTTTTTCTGGATGCTCAGCAGCAAGGTCTTTTGTTTCATGAGGATCTTCCAAGACATGGTAAAGTTCAGGTTGGGTTCCTGTGTCATTGCGCCCTGAAGGTTGAATCAGTTTCCATTCCCCTTCAATGACGAAAGTATATTTCAGGCTGCTAAGGGGTTTATCAATATTGACTGCATCATGCGTGTAGGCGGCACCAAATATTGAATTCCGTTCTGCCAAAGCATCTCTATTGAGTAGATTAATTCCCTGCATTTCATCCGTTGGTTTTTGACCACAAGCATTGAGTATCGTAGGCGCTAAATCGATGGCGCTTACCAATGTCTTCTCATCAAACTTCGGTGAGGTATGCCCCGTCCATTTCACCATGATGGGTGTCCGAATACCGCCTTCGTAGGGGGTTCGTTTCGACCTTGGTGCATAACCTCGTTGATCGGGTTTTTGGATCCAACCATTGTCACAGACATACAATACAATTGTATTCTCGGCAATTCCCCTCTCTTCCAAGTAATTGAGTAAATCACCGCAAGTCTCATCGAACCACTCGCAATTTGCCCAATATTTAGCGATATGAATGGAATTCGTTTTTGAGCGGTATTTCTTCAGCAGGCGTTCTGGTGGATTGTGCGGTGTGTGTGGTAAAAAGGGCGCATACCATATAAAAAATGGCTCCTGACCCGCCAATTCAATAAAATTATAAAGTGGCTGCATGGTTTCACGTCCAATTTTCAAGCCTGCATCGCCGTGCCGGCCCCCTCTTTCAATGTCTCCATGGGTCATGCCATGCGTAAAACCGCCATTGCTGTAATGGCCCAGCCACCATTTCCCTGTTTGCATACTGAGATAGTCTTCTTGTTTGAGCAGTTTCGGCAATGTTGGAACATCATCGACATGTGCAATCATCTTTTCTCGCAGCTGCCGCCGTTCCTCCGGCCACTTTCTGGTATTGTATTTAGCACCTTTGCTTTTATAAAGAGGATCATTGCTGGTGATTTTGTGTTGATGTGGATGCATTCCCGTCAAGATGGAAGCCAACGATGGACAACACAATGGAGCCGCGACATAACCACGTGTAAACACGACACTTTCGGAAGCCAGGCGGTCCAAATTGGGCGTTCGGATTATCTTATGGCCCATAAAACCATAATCCCCCCACCCTTGGTCATCGGATATGATCAAGACGACATTGGGGGTATTTCTCTGATCGGCATGGGTTGCTTTTTGTAACGAAGCATAAGCCAATCCTCCACCTGCGATTTGCAAAAAATTACGACGGTCTAGTTTCTTCATTTTTGGTATTTTCTCCTTCATGGCTTCGATATATACGCTGCACCTTATATAAATGATCACACCATATTAAAAGAACATGTTCAACTTATAAGAATAAGTCATTGAAACATTCCTGAACATGCGCCACCATACCGGACAATATCACCCAAACTGTTAAGTCCATTGGTTGGTTGATATATTTTGTCACGGGGATTGCCAGAGGGGACATTTCCACCGGACATAAATTTATTGAAATGGACTTCCAAAGGTGGATGTGAGCCGCCCGAATGATGATGATCCGGCCCTTGCGAATTCATGGCGAAACAATCCGGTATCTGCTCCGGCCAATACATATTCCAACGCGATTCATTCTTTCCCCACCTGCCCCGATAATTGACCCAGACATAAGTGGGAACATTAGGCTGAAACACTTCCTCCATTTTTCGGGGATTGAACGGATCCTCCAAATCAACACTGCTCAAATAGGCCACCGGCGTGGATAATTCATGAACACTGGCAATCGTATTTCCTCCAAGTCTCGGCCAAGGAAAGCCATTGTGATCCAGGCGATACATTTCGGTAGCATTGCCCATCGCGTACAGATCACTTTTAACCCGAGACACTTTGGCGCGCACTTGAGCATTCATGAAATTTGGAACCGCAATGGCAGCCAGAATCCCGATGATCGCGACAACGATAAGTAATTCGATCAATGTGAACGCAGAACGGTTCATTTTTTCACCTTCTTCGATTCATTCCGGACCAGCCATGAACCGGAAAATTGTATCAGGTTTTCGATTCTAATAGATTTTCTCATGATAAGTCATCTCCCGTCAAGCATCCTAAATGAATACTCCAGAATTGCAATAACTCATAATGCCTTTATTTCTCATAAATAATAAGACTCTAGAAACTCTTAATATTGAACACGAACTGTGGTAAATTATGGTTTGGCAATATCAATCAAAACAGAACACGAATTTTGGCGACATACGCCAAGTTGTTCTAGAACAGGTGAATATCCATGAAAGATAAATCTTCTAGCAAAAGTACACCAACATTGAATCGCCGCAGTGTTTTGGCGATAGGATCAAGTTCCTTAGCAGCTGTGGCGGCCGGTGCGGGTGCAGTGCATGCAGCCGAAGCCGGCCAATCAAACATCGTGACCCCACCGGCTGGCAAGCGTATCCTCCTATCGTGCAAAATGGGAATGATTACAAAAAAACAGAACAGTAAAACACTGTCAATCGCGGAACGTCTGCAGTTGGCAGCTGAGGCGGGCTTCGATGGAGTCGATTTCGATGAAGCCGGTAACTATTCTTCTGAACAGGTGCGAGATGCTGTGCAAGAATCCGGCGTGTTTGTACATAACGCAATCAACCATGCGCACTGGTCACAACGGCTCACCAGTCCAAAGGAAGAGGAACGCGCTCAAGGCCGGGCAAACATCGAGCACTGTATACGCGTTTCCTATGCAGCCGGAGGCAGCGCCGTGCTGATTGTCGTGGGTAAAGGCTCAGATGGCCCTGCCGATGTAATCAATCAAAGAGCACGTGAAGAAATGAAAAAACTTCTTCCCTTATCGGCAGCACTGGGACAGATGATTTTGATTGAGAACGTCTGGAACCAAATGATGTATGACCACAACGCTCCTCCAAATCAGGGGGCAGGGCAGTTTGTCGAGTTCGTAGACAGTTTCCAAAGCCCATGGGTGGGCATGTACTATGACATCGGCAACCACTGGAAATACGGCCGTCCGGGCGAATGGATCCGCACATTTGGCCACCGTTGCGTCAAACTTGACGTAAAGGGATTCAGCCGCGCCAAGAATAAGTTTGTGGACATTACAAGCGAAGATGACGACCTCCCGTGGGATCAAGTACGCAAAGCACTTGATGATATAGGCTTCACGGGTTGGGCCACAGCCGAAGTCGGCGGCGGTGATGTAAAGCGCCTGACGCAGGTACGCGAGCAGATGCAGAGAGCGTTCGGCCTATAAACAAAGTCTGATTTTCTCTACCACCACCATTGCCGTGACAGCCAATCGCATTGAGATAACTTTTCACACAACCATCCTTCCCACTCTTTTCAGATAATGTTTAGCTGCCCAGGCATATCACACGGCCATCGATTAAAGATGGGTATAGCCGTCCGTTTGGCGAAACCATTGTACTTACACTGGCCAGAAAATTATGGTGTCTTGTCCACTTTGGTTCTCCAAGCCATTGAATGTGAAACAGAAAGGACACAATTGCATCATGAGGCACGGCATTATTATCAGCTCCATGCAGGAAATGTGTCCATTCATCAATCTCGTCAGGCCATGATTGGATCCTCTTGATCCATTGGCTGCCTGAATGAAAGCCATTCAACAATCTTTGGGGTTACCAAGTATAGAATGAATTATTATTTCAGTTTTTATAAGTGGAACCGAATGAATTTGTGAAAAAGTGGCGCGTTTTTGAACTCAAAAATAGGGTATCTTTTGGGATTTGGAACCATTGGGCGCGACTGAAGTAAGCCCAGGTCTGTTAGTGGCCTAATAATACGTGTATAAGATTGAAATCCGGGATGATCTTTGTAACCCTGAGAGAGCGCCTCTTCGTATGCAGCAGGAAGTAAAATACATGAAACGGCTTCATCATCTAGCCGCCATACTTCAAAGTATTGCTGCGCTTGATAGAGACTGTACGTAATGGTGTGCTGCAATGCTTGATTTTCTGGCATTCCATCCAAATAGGCAAGGTTAAATCTCTTAAAAATAGTTTTGAATAACAGCAAGAACAATTCTCCAGCTTTATCGTTTGGGAGTAAATCCTCACCTTTCCGGCTTATGGTAAAATAGTTCTTTTCTTGTTTAATAAACCCTGCAATCTCACATAATACACGCACAATGTGCAATGGTTGAACATCGTGCTCATTAATTACTTTATTAAAACGGTACAAATCATCCAAGAACTTTTCTGGGAACATGCAAGACTTGATCATTTCTTTAACGAATTCTCGATTAAGATTGCCGGCTGATGTCGATTGAACTTTAGTTTTCTCTGCGAGTGCCGACAGTATCGCCCGGGTATTGATAAAATGTTGTGATTGTTCAAGGTCTCCTACGGTGAGTTTGGAATTGAATTGAATAACTCCATTCTTTTCATCATCCCAATCGCAATAAATTAGACGATGAACCTGCTCCGGGGATAATCCGCCCATGTCATTTTGGGACTGACGATTGTAATCCTCCATGATTTCTGCAATAGCCATATTGAGTTCATCAATACCGCCAATAGACTTGTTTTGTATTGAGCTTTGAATGCGTTGTACAATTTCGGGGGGAAAATGCGAGTGTAAAAATTCTTCGAATAAGTTTTCTTCTTCCCACTCGCCTTCATCTGTATATTTGTCCATTAGATCATAAAGTTTTTCAATTATATCATTTAATTTCTTTTGTTTTTGCTTATTGCGGCAACGATGGGCTTCTTGCACCAAGACTATAGCGAGTTCTTCAATTTCATCAAGCGTGAGCTGAATGATTACACCTTCTTTTTCGAGTTTTGCGGATTTAAGTCTTTGTTTTAATTCTGGTGATATCCTTAAAGACACCCCGGTAATCAAAGTGTGTTCTTTGGGCTGAAAGACTAAAGAAATTCGTGTATCAGATTCGATTTGAATGCGTTCCATCATGAATCTCCGGGTAATTTAATTTGGTTTGACTGGGAACAGCCTATCTATAAAGTATTTTATTCCATAGATTCACCAGACAACAATTTCAATCGCCGTGGCAATGAATTGTATAAACGAATATCATCCACCAGCAAATGCCCCCAAGCTTCTGAAGATGCATCGACCAACTGGAGTTTTCCTTGCTTTCCTTCCCATTGTGAAATATCCCACTTGACCGGATACAATGTCTCTGAGCGTTTTCCCGCTGCACGCAAAACGATTTCATCTTCAACAAGAAGCTGAACACAAACTTCTTCCGGATCATCACCACCACCAATGAGAAATTCAAGTGTATCCATAGTAAAGGTAAAAGCAGGTGATGTCAGTATGCCGGTGGCTTCATCCGAACCTTGATAATATGTATTTACGAAATAATTTCCTTCATACCCTTGTATTCTTTGCTGTTTCCCATATGCACTACTAGCGGGAGTCTGACCGAACGCTTCGCCTTCTTTAATCCATTCGTTGTAAGTGCCGTCCTCAAAATTCCAATAAAATCCTGGCGGTCTTTTTCTTTGCATAATGTGATCAATCCGAACGGTACCGGTAATGTCCCGATCGGCAGCCATCCATATGGCCTGATGGTTTATCCACGGATTGATGGACCAGGAAACCGGCTGCCATTCTTTCTGTTCTCCCCCGTGAATCACTCGCACCACCCGCCAACCGATTATTTCTCCGTTCGAATAAACCAATTGTGAAGGCCGTATGTAATAAAACGTATCGGTCATCAGTAATTGGTCAGGAAGATGGTCAAAAATATGGCGTGCCTTCCGAATTTGCTGATCTTGACCAAAGTTTTCTCTGGAATGTACCGCCAGACAAAACAAGGAAGCGGTGGACTCTTTCGGTAGATCCGCCATAAACAGAAGATCATCACCTTCAATAACAAACGGAGTCGAATGGATTTCACCAATCTCAGAATAAGCGTCTTCTGAAGTGGGGCCAGCCGAGCAGGCTCCCACTGGGCTGTTGGTTTCATCAGGAGAAAAACCGAAGGCAAGTCCTACTTGACGGGTGGACTCATAATTTTTTTCAAAAGTCCATTGCATCCCCGCTTTTAATTTCTCTTCTTCTTTCAACAATTTTTCCACACCCGGTATGGGTAGCTCCCATAAATTTGTAGTCTGGCTTAACCAATCATTCGTGACTTCAAATTCTTCAGAACGCCCTTCATGGATGATCTGTTGCAAGGCCGAAAGACTGACCGAAGGAGAAACCATCTGGTTTTTTACATACACTTTCACATGATGAACCTGGGTTTTTTGGTAAGATGTCTCAAGAATATTCAACCATTTATTCTTTTCATCACGGGTTTGGCTTTTAAATAAAATTTTTTGCCGCGCTTCATCAAAAGAAGGAAACAAAAGGACCATCTCCGGAGCTAATAGTAAAGATTTCGCCAGATCATAATTGATCCCTCCTTTAATCCTACCTGGAATCTCAATGGTTTGTTTTGAAACCAATTCCACCAGTTGTGTAGGACGATGAACAATATTGCGCACGGTTAGTCCAATTGGATACCAGAACTGGTTCTTAGGAAGATGAATCCAAATCGAAGGCGCGAAACGCACGGCAATAATCCCCCGCTCCTGCAGGTCATATTTTTGAAGTGTGGATTGAATGGTTGACCAGGTATCCTGTTTATATCTCGCTCTGGCTAGAAATGGTTGTTGTGATGAAGGAAACGAGTAAATAGATAAGAACACCAGCACGCCGGTTACCGGGGCAATAATAAGGTTTGTATCGATTTTAAATTGTGCGGTCAACCAACAAATCCCTTGCACAACGGCAGCCAAACCGATCAGATACAATGGAAAAAAAGATCGTTGCGCAGTTTCCAAAGGCAGAAAAGCAAACAGAATGAAATAAAAACAGCCGAGAATGCTAATAATTAAACCGAATCTCTTTTTGGACTCCCCTTGAATCCATTGAAGACATCCCAGCAAGGCAAGTAAGCCAAACAATGGCATCGCAAAGCCTAAATTCATGCATCCATTACCGAACCAGATAAGCAATTGGCGAAAATGAGTGCTCCATTCCCCCGTCAAAAATCGGTCAATCGAAATGACTGAAAACAAAGTAGGCCAGCCAATGAGCCGTGAACCTCCAAGTTCCTGCGACTGAAGAGTCAAAATAAAGTAAATGAACACGGCGGGCATGATTCCCGCAATATAAACTAAAATTGATTTTAAAAATTCATCCCGTTTTTCTATTGGAATCCCCTGGAAAAAGAAACTCGTTCCCGGCAGGATGATAACAAAAAGTAATGAGAGAAAGAAACCTTGAATCCCACAGAACCCCAAAAGCAGTATCAAAAAAAACGTTGATTTACCAGCAGGTTTATTGCTGGCACATTGAACCAGTAGTTCGATCAACAATAAAGCAATAAGCACAGTAGATGGATTATATAAAAAAGTTGACCAGAATAACGGGCTGAAGGCCAATACGATAAAGAAAATGAAATAAAGATCATCAATCCATGCTTTCAAAAAAGCAAAAAGCCTGAATAAAAGCAATCCGCATAACAGCGTCTGTCCCGCCCAAATCAATGCGAATTCATGTATTGGAATAAAATCGGCAATACAAATCAACAGAATCGAAAGTACATTGGCGTTCTGGAGCGTCGGAGGGAAATTATGCATAAAGGTAAACGGGCCGGTATGAAAAACATTCTGCCCAAACAGAAGATTCAAATATTCCTGTTCCCCATATGCAAAAGCATAAGTCTCCGAAAATACCAGCCTCCAGGCCAACACCATCGAATAAACCAACGTAATAAACACAACAGACCAAAAAGCAAAAGATGGATTCTTTAACTTCATTATTTATTCAGATTCACCAACCAGTTTTCAATCAATCTCAATAGGATAGAGACAATCAACGGCCAAATTCTACACCGTGTATTTTATCAAGATTACAATAAGCAGAAAACTTGGGAAAGATGAACGGGGGAATTTCTTCCCCTTTCGCAGGCTTTAAATTGTGGTGCTGACATCCTGTCTGCAAAAATATGCTTGTAGTGGTGGAGGATGAGTAAACCGCCTGGCGTAACCCATCTTTTCCTGATTTTTTATATAGACGGCAAAGTATAAGGCTCCCGGTATTCTTTAGAAAGATACTCGCTGGCTTCTTTGTCGTTTCCGAAGGTTTCGGTTTTGGGATCGAAGACAACGTCCCGGCCTAAATGGGTTATGATGTTGCCCAAATGGCAGATAGTGGTGCTGATTCGGCCTATTTCCACATCCGCATTGGGTTTTTTTCGGGATTTAATGCAATCGAGGAAATTTTTCATGTGCGAGCCGCCGGATTTTTTCTCGCTGGGGCCTTTTTCTCCGTCTTTCTGGTAAACCTGCCATCCGCTTCCAGTCACAATGAGGATGCCGTCGGTGCCGTAGAAACCTGTACCGGCATTGGTTCCTTCTATAGGATGGTGACGGGCGAAACTACGCAGTTCCCAAACAAGAGTGAAATCGCCAAAATCATAAGTGGTGACTTGAGTGTCAGGTACTTCCTTGGCGTCATCGAGCCAATAAATACCGGTTTGACCGGACACATGGGTGGGAAGGCTGTTCTCAAGTCCCCGCTCCATTTCGATGGCCCACATCGCGATATCCAGCATGTGAACCCCCTGATTGCCAAGTTCACTATTACAGTAATCCCAGAAAAATCTCCAGGTATAATGAAAACGGTTCTTGTTGAATGGTTTTTCCGGTGCCGGTCCCAACCATTTATCATAGTCCACGCCTTCAGGAACCTCGGTGTTGGGAGGATTCCCAACACTCCCGCGAACCTGGCACATCCAGGCTTTCATCATACATATTTTTCCCAATTCGCCTGAATTGACGTATTCGACTGCGCTTTTGAAATGATTGGCGCTGCGCCGTTGCGTACCGACCTGAACGATCCTGTCATATTTTCTCGCCGCATTCCGCATCAAATGACCTTCATGAATGGTATGGGAAAGCGGTTTTTCAATATACACATCTTTCCCCGCCTGGCAGGCCAAAATGGTGGGAATCGAGTGCCAATGATCGGGGGTGGCGATAATCACACCATCAATATCCTTGTCATCAAACACGTCACGAAAATCTTTTGTGGATGTCAGTGCTTTATTCTGCTTTTCCTTAAACTCTTTGCTGCATTTTTGAATGATTTCGTCATCAATATCACAAATCGTCTTTATTTCGGCTCCGACATCTATAGCATGTTTGGCGTCATGGCTCCCCTGGTTATGACCGCCAACCAATGCCAGAACGATTTTCTCATTCGCTCCAATCGCCGAGGGATTGAGATTCAAGAACTGTCCGGCGGCGATCGTCGATGCTATCCCTGCTTTCTTCACAAAAGACCTGCGGTTTTCTTTCTGCATTCTCATTCTCCTTTATACTTCCTGCACTGCTTATCCTTCTATCTTTTTATAATAACTCACTACTTGCGGTGAGAATAGGTGTTTCCTGAGTGAAATTATGACCTGCCGTTATGATATCCTAATGAAAAGTTATACTTTTATTGGCACTCAAGAAATATAGTGAAAGGAGAGAATCATAATGCAGAAACGTGCTTTGGGATCATCCGGCATCCAAGCTTCCGCCGTAGGTGTAGGCACCTGGGCCATAGGGGGCTGGCCTTGGGGTGGGACTGAAGAGAAAGCTTCGATCGAGGCGGTTCAAGCCTCGGTTGACGAAGGGATTACTCTTATTGACACTGCGCCAGCCTACGGTCTGGGCTTATCAGAAGAGATCATCGGCAAGGCTATTGAAGGAAGACGGGATGACGTTATTTTGGCAACCAAATGCGGCCTGGTGTGGCACACGGATAAGGGGGATCATTTTGTAGATCAATATGATAAAGCGATCCACCGCTACCTGGGGCCGGAATCCATCAATTACGAAGTTGAACAAAGCCTGAAGCGGTTAAAAACAGATTACATCGATCTCTATCAAACTCATTGGCAAGATCCCACAGTTCCAATTGAAGATACAATGAGCGCATTAATAAAGTTAAAAGAGGAAGGAAAGATACGGGCTATCGGCGTCAGCAATGCAAATGTTGACCACCTGGAAAGATACCGCAAAGTAGGACCGGTAGACAGCGCTCAAGAAAAATACAGTATGCTCGACCGTGATCTTGAACAAACCATGCTGCCCTATTGCCGCGAAAACAACATTTCGATTTTAGCCTATTCTCCGTTATCCCTTGGATTACTGACAGGGAAAGTGACTCCCGGCCGTGAATTTAAAGGCGATGACCTGCGGCAAAACAATCCCCGCTTCACTGTAGAAAATCGGCAAAAAGTAGCCGGTATGCTGGATAAATTTAAACCCATCGCTGATAAATATGGTATAACAATTCCCCAGTTAGTGATTGCCTGGACAATCGCCCAGCCCGGGATTACGTATGCGCTGGTCGGGGCCAGAAATCCGAAACAGGCCCATGAAAACGCCAAAGCAGGTGAAGTGATATTGAAAGACGAGGATTTATCCGAAATAAACCAAATCATTCAATCCGATACGCCACACATCGTATAATTGGTCAATAAAAACACTCTCTTATAAATTTAATTTATTCAGGCACAGGCGGATGAGCTGTCGATTCTTGCAATACCGGATCGAATAGATAATCATTGCTTGGAATTAAATCCCGATGGATAACCCATGATTGCAAACCCCGTTCTAAGGGCACAATCCGAATTTCTGCCCAGCCGGATCGAATATTCGGTTGTTCCAAAGGAGTAATCCCCAATTCCAGCCCTCGCAGGAAGGCTCGGTTTTTAGGTGGATGGGGTTTATAAACAACTTTCACATACCCGCGATCTTCAAATACGTTTGAATTATCGATAACGATCGGAAGGCTGATAACCAAGTGTGCTAAAATCATTAAGGGCATAATCCATCGTAGAAATCGAGGATTCAAGAAACGAATACAAGCATACACGGCGAAAAGATTCAACGGAATTGACATACTGGCGAATAAATCCCAATCCCTTGTCCGTAATTGGGGATAAAAAAGAACAGTCCAAACAAGCGCCCAAAAAGAAAAATGCAGCAGAAAAACCAACCATTTATCCTGTAAGATAGCCTTCTTGTATTTCCATCCAAAAATAAGTAAACAAACAAGCCCAAAAGGTGCCAGCCAAAAATGAAACATGGTTTTGTCGTACAAATGATCCCATGAAAAAGCCTCGTAAAGATACGCACCATGATCATAAGGCTCAAAAACCGGCGGCAAATGTTCAATCAAAGGTTCCGCCCGCAAATTAAACCATGCCCTGATGGAAAATAGAACAAACCAGGGCAGATAAATCGGCCACCCCGGTTTTAGAAAATTTTTCCATTGAGCAGGTAAAAAGATAAAAACAAGTATTCCAAAAGGTGCAACCAACATATAAGGCAAATAATACCGGTGCAATAAGGCGGTTACAATAAACAGAATCATAAAAAGAAGAATGCGTTTCGCTTCTGTGATAGTAATTTGATATGTATTAGAACGCTCGGTGGACAAAGAAAGCAGCAATAGCAAAGTGGGGAAATAAAAAACCCCGCTCGAATGAAAAGCGGTTGCCAACGCCATGAATGCACTCGGCCACCAGGTAGAATAACCTTTTTGTATGGTCAGCCAAGCAAAATATGAACAGACCATCAGCAAAGCACAGGTCCATGAATAGAATTCAATGTGCCCACAAAAGATTTGAATAATTAGTGTGCTCGGTGGAAATAAAATGATTAACCACTGTTCGAAAAGAGAACGAGTGGAGTTTTTTGCCAAACGATACAATGCAAGAAAGAAAACCACTCCAGCTGCACATGAGGACAAGGCGATAATGTCTTCCACCCACCAATTAATCAGTGGATGCAGAGAAAAAAACATCGTTCTGTATAGAATGTAGGACAAAGTCGCGCGTGACAGCGTTACGGCAAAAGGCGCATCCCCCGTGGTTTGTTTGCAGCAAAATTCACCATCACCGATCTGCAAATTCCACGACCGGAAAAACCATAAAACATAAGCAAGAACACAAAATCCAAGGATGGTCAAAACAATATTTTTCCATCGAAATGTCATTTTCTCTCCAAACATAACCAATAATATTTGAAACAAGGAACGCGAACATCCTGACCGCATAGCAACGCTTGCAATCCTATAGGCTTTTTTTTCCCACATTGTAACGCCTGCATCTTGCAGGCTGCTTTCCCATCCATCAAATAGGGGCGTGGACATCCTGTCCGCTAACACTTGCATCCAGCAGCCTTTCCATCCAAGACATGTCTCGGTATGATTTTTGTTCCATCTGTGTAAAATAAAATTCTAATATACTTGAAAAGCGGTATTATATCCATACATGAACAATATCAGGGAACGCCACTATCTAGGTCATTTTTCAAATAGCCTGTAGGGGCGGTTCGGGAACCGCCCACAAGAGTGTGGATAAAGGTAGGGGCGGTTCGGGAACCGCCCCTACAGGGATCATTGTTAAAAGGAATAAAATTGCAGAATGCGTCTTTCCGTTGTCATACCCGTTTATAATGAAGTAAATACAGCCGAGGAGATCATCAAAAGAGTGGAAAAATCTCCTTATGATAAAGAGATCATCGTTGTCGATGACGGCTCGACGGACGGAACGACCCAGATATTGAAAGAACTCCGGATCAAAAAACCCGAATTATGCATTGTTTTTAAAGAAAATAACGAAGGGAAAGGAGCCGCCATCCGTGAAGCGGTTCCTTACATAAAAGGGGATCTGGTTGTCATACAGGATGCGGATTTGGAATATTTCCCGGAAGAATACGCCCGCATGGTGGAAATAATACAATCCAATAAAGCCGATGTGGTATTCGGTTCACGCTTTCTCGGTCCCCACCGCGTGCACCTTTTCACCCATTACCTGGCCAATAAATCACTTACCATGCTGTGTAACATTATGTTCAACACCATCCTTTCAGATATGGCCACTGGGTACAAAATGTTTCGCGCTGAGACATTTAAATCTCTCCCATTGCGGGCGAACGGATTCGGCTTTGATGCGGAAATCAGCGGGAATGTCTTTCGAAAAAAACTGCGGGTGTACGAAGTGCCCATCTCTTACGATGGCCGGTCTTACGAAGACGGCAAAAAAATCCGCTGGTTCGATGCATTTGTTATGCTTTATTGGCTTTTACGGAGCCGAGTCACCACGGTTGATATCGGAGAAGAAACTCTTTTTCGCCTCTCCTCTATCAATAAATATTATGCACTCTTCCAAGAACGCATTTCTCATTTATTTGGGAACCGGATACTTGAAATTGGATCGGGAAATGGGAATTTCACCCGCTTTTTAATGGGACGTGAACTGGTTGTCGCCACAGATTGTTCAAACAATCATTTGAATACAATCAAACGGCGATTTGTTGAAAGTGACCATTTTCGCATGCATTTCTTTGATGCGACTCAAGAACCGGATGAGACATTAAAACAATATAACCTGGATACGGTGATTTGCTTGAATGTTCTAGAACATATCGAAGACGATGTTCAAGCCCTGACCAATATGAGAAAATTGCTTGTTCCCGGTGGACGATTGATCTTACTTGTTCCTTCTATCAAAGCTCTTTATGGCAGTTTGGACAAAGGATTGGATCATTACCGGCGGTATTCCCGCAAAGAATTGCTTGAAAGAGTGCAACAAGCCGGTTTCGAGGTAGAAGATACATTCTACTTCAATATGTGGGGAGTCCCGGGTTGGTTTTTGAACAGCGTGATCCTCCGCCGAAAAGTACTTCCAAAATTCCAGCTGTACTTTTTCACTCTTTTCCATCCATTAGTTAAATTGGAACGTTTTTTTAAAACACCGTTTGGCTTATCGGTTGTCACAATAGCAAAAAATCCTGGTTAATGATTTGATGTAAGGGCAGGTTTTACCGACTCAAAACTCAATCTGTCACTAAGGATATCTCAACATAGGCCAAACACATAAGTTGCCCATACAATATGCAGGATTAGACCTATGTGTCTAACCTGTTTTTACACATTCTCTTTAGACCAGCCCCTCCAGGTCTTACCCCTTTGTTTCAATACCATTAACAAGTAAAATAAATACTTAATTTAATAGGACCTAAAGGGCGGTTGAGACCGCCTTTTGTATGAAAAAAGGATGGAGTTCAACATGGCAAAAGGTAAAAAACAGAAAAAAAATAAATTACGTTGGAGAAGCAAAAAAGCCAATCATCGATCTAGACCCTGCAAGGGAAAATAGAACTACTGTCCCAATCATATCAGATGTATACTAAATTGCCGCCTGACTGGCGGCTTTGTTATGGTTGGGCAGGTTTTGAAGCCAGTCCCCTACTTTCGAAAAGTTTTAACAACATCTCTTGCATTTCTTTGGTTGATATTAAAAAAATGTTATAATTTTCTTCAGAAGATGAACGCCGATTCAACAATCTTTTAACGGCTGCTGTCTTCTACATTTTCATTTAATGTCTTATATTTTAAATTATGGATTTAAATCTTAAAAACGATAGGCGCATTGGTGGTATCAAAGCCAAGCGTCTACTCGGATTGGGAGAAAATTCACACTCTTCAAACAAGGAGAAACTAGATGAGGTTTGCGTCATTCTGGTAATATCTCCGTGGTCAAATCGTATTATTAATGTTTTGCAAGGTATTTTGAAACGAGGAGGTAAAAAAATCACGCTGACAGGCGTGGAATTATACCGTCAGGCATTAGCACGGCTCAACTCGGATTTAGCCAATCGTGTTGTCGCGTTGGTCATCACTGATCGTCCAGACGATTACAAAGCTCCTGCACGAGGCAACAAACCTTTATGGAAAGAAGCCATTGTTCATTTTCAGCAGAATTATCTTGAGGGTTTCGCAAAAGAAATCGGCCAAGAAATTTTCCCACCCTTCTTGACAGTCATCACTATGTTTAAAAGCCACAAAGGCAAACTCAACGAAGCAGAAATTCAGCAATTAGAAAAAGAATTTTACGAATTCAAAAAAGAAAATCAATTTAAAAATATTTCCTGTGAAAATGAAGAAGAACTGCAAAATGTTGTAGACAAGGAAATCATTGATATGGTTCTTAAACAGCAGCGTCAGCGGGATCAAATCAAAAAATATGAACGATCAAGACAACAAAAAATCGCCAAAGCAAAAACCATTACTAAAAACGCCCACAAAAAATTTATTTTTAACAAAGATTAATTCCTCTCCCCACTTTATTTTCTTAATCTTCATAATCTTAATTTCGAAAATTAAATCTTTTTGTAACTCCCTTTATTTTATGACTTTACCCTCGAACACAAGTTTTTGCCTGATAATAATTATTCTTTTTTGTGTACTTTTTACTAATAGGTGAGGAAAAGTGCCAATAAAAAAAACAAGGGGATCAAGAATGCTTACAGAAAACTACAAGGAAGAAATTAATAAAGATTTGTTTGAAATGGAATATCACTATACTGATTGGGATAATACAGAATTTTTGCACAACATGTTGAACGAAGTAACGGTTCAGAGAGACCACCATGAATTCCCATGGGTACCCGATTTTTTTGATCTTCTCGCTGAAAATGCAGGTTTTCAAACTTTAAGGCAAGATTTTCAACAGTATCAGGATAACACAAAAAAGAGGATCCGCTTGATCAGACAAATCGCACAGCGTAAACTCAAAGGAAATCCCAAAATTTGCCTTTTGCTGCTCTTGGCGACTGGAGCAAGTTATAAACAAATAGCGGAATTATTGGCTATATCGGTTGATACGGTAAGCCGTGCTCTTCAAACAGCTGTAAGCATAATATGCGAATGCCTACATGCCGGTAAAAATATCCCATTTCATACCAGTGAAGGAAACAATCTCTACTTTAACTTCGCTATTTTTCCATCAGACACCCCACAACAAAGAAATCAATTACAAACGTTTTTCACAAAAAACACATTGGTTTTTACCTCTTATTCGGGGGATGACCGGATCAAAGAAGTACTTGTCGTTTTTCTTGACGGCAAAGAAAGACAAAACCCTACAAATGATTCTACGATTTCAAGTCGAGAGAACATGTAAAGTTTTACACGATCCAAAAACGGAGATCAAATACAATGTCATCGTTACCAACAATCACAATACGGTTTTTTGATCCCACAGGCACAATTGCAACGGCTTCGACGCAAAATCCTCGAAAATGTATAATCAAGTCGGGATTTGGCGCTATGGAAAGACGCTGCTGGCTCGAGTTGTATAATGAGGACCTATTTCTCCCTGTCTCATTGGGAACTTTGATCGAAATTTGGATAGATCAAACTCAATGTTTTCGCGGACGCGTAGTTCAACGCCGAATCGATTCGATTGATGATCAACTTTCACTTTATGCAATTTGGGAACCTCACCGTGAACATAACATCTCCATAACAAGTTGTTTCGAATATACAAATGTTACTGCCATATTGGCTGCTATTTTGTTGGAATCAAACCTGACCTGGCCGGAACCGCAGCAATCCGTAATAACATTATCCCGTTTGAGTTTCATGGAATTCTCTCTCTTCGGGACAATTGACTTGCTGGCAAAAATTGCAGGAAATTGGATTTGGGATATCGATGATAACGCAAACCTTCGTTTTCGTCCTTACCCTCTTTATCCTGATCATCAAATATTCTTGGCCAAAGACCACTCCACCGTCAATATTTGGGAAACGGTTACAGATGTTTTTGCCAAAATTGAGTTTCACGGCGGCCGTACAGATGGAAGCATTTATGAAAAAGTCATTGAAATCCCCCAACTACCTAATCTATCTGAGGAAGATTCCATACGTATTTATGTTCGCTCGATCAATACTACGGATGTGTATTTATATCTCCGTAAAGCAATTACTCAGCAAATGAACCATACCCATTATGAACACTATATCGATTTAATTGGATGGGGCGAAACAATTCAACCCGGCGATACAGTCCAATTTCAAGCTGAACTCGTACACCTTTTCCCACAGGAATTGACTTTCCGTGTAAAAATGCGTGAGATTGAATATGCTCATGGCAATCTGAAAACTCGACTGCATCTCACTTCGAGTTTCGAATCATCATCCACATATTTTTATTATTTCACCAATGACCGGAAAATACCTGAATTGTTCATGACAGGTGATGGAGGACCGTTTCAGCTGGATGTATCCGCACTCGATTCACCCGCTCATCTCGACTTTTCTTAATCAGGTGTGCACAATGAAAAAAATATTTTCTTTTTGGAGGGTAAAACAAGCGTCCCCGCTTGTACCGTTAAGGGCATCACAGGTGTCCCGCTTGCACCACAACAAGGCAGGCGGGGACGGCTGATCTACTCAAAATGTGAGGGGCCAGGACATCTATTCTACCAGCGATTAATATTATTGGGACAATGAATAAACACTTCGAATTAATAAAAAAAGACAACAAAGCCCGCCTAGGCAAAGTCACCACACCTCATGGTACTTTCGACACCCCCGCCTTCATGCCGGTTGGAACAAACGCAACCGTGAAAGCCATGACCCCGGAAGAGGTGAAACAAACAGGCGCGCAAATAATTTTGTGCAATGCGTATCATCTCTATTTGCGCCCCGGCCAGGAACTCATTAAGAAAATAGGCGGTCTGCATCAATTCATGAATTGGGACGGCCCCATTTTAACTGACAGCGGTGGATTCCAAGTTTACAGCCTGGCCCCGTTGCGCAAAATCGATCCTGAGGGCGTAACTTTTCGCTCAAACATTGACGGAAGCGAACACCGCTTTACACCGGAAAGCGTCATCCAATTGGAAAACGATCTCGGCGCGGACATCATCATGTGCTTTGATGAATGTACACCTTATCCGGTCACTTATGAATACGCTACTCAATCGGTTGAAATGACAATCCGCTGGGCTAAACGCTGCCAGACTGCTCAGAATAACGAAAAACAATTGTTATTCGGAATTGTTCAGGGGGGTATCTATCCAGACTTAAGGGAAAAATGCGCACACAGTTTGGTATCAATGGATTTTCCCGGATATGCGATTGGCGGTTTGATGGTGGGAGAAGAGAAAAAAAACACCTGGGAAATTTGCCAAAAAGTATGCGAAGTTTTACCTGAACACACTCCTCATTATTTAATGGGAGTCGGAACGCCCGAAGATTTTCTCCATGCTATCTCATGTGGCATCGATATGTTTGATTGTGTCGTCCCCACACGGCTCGCTCGGAATTCGCATTTCCTCACCTGGAACGGTCGTGTTTCCGCCAAGCAGGCACGTTACCGTGAAGAGCCCAATCCGCCAGACTCCAACTGTCTCTGTTATTGCTGCCGCAATTATTCTTTGGCTTACCTGCGGCATCTGTTTTTAGCGGGAGAGATTCTGGCTTCACGGCTGGCCACAATTCACAATCTCACTTTTTATCAGCAATTCATGAAACGCTGCCAGGAAGAAATAGCAAATGGAACTTTTTCAAAATTCAGGGAAAACTGGTTCAACAATTCAAGCGGTAAATTTTAACAGGTGCCAAAAACTCACAGGTTTTCCCGCAAACCATAGCGTGCCATTTTACGCTGGAGTGTTCGCCTGTCGATTTCCAAAATTTCAGCAGCTCGCGAAACGTTATAATCCACCTGTTTCAAAATTTTTCCAATATGCTCTTGTTCCACACTTTCAAGTGAACGAAATTCTTCCTTTTCTTGCCCTGATACAGATGGAACGGCAGGACGGCGGTTTTTTCCCGTCGCTGCGTGAATACAACAGGCTTTTCGGCATAACCCGGGAGCGTTTGAGCGCCCTTAAACACGATGTGCTCATCATGCATCCCGGACCGATAAACCGGGGCGTGGAAATGGAGTCGGCCGTTGCGGACGGCCGGCATTCCGTTATATTACAACAGGTTACCTATGGTGTCGCCGTCCGTATGGCACTCATTTACCTGTTAAGCGGAGGAGAGGCGGCTATTGAGTAGAAAAACGGTCCTGATACAAGGCGGAACCGTCATTGATCCTGCGTTGCGGATCAACAGGCGTCTCGACGTGCTGGTTAAAAACGGGCGGATAGAAAAGCTGGGCAATATCTCCGCCAAAACGGTCCGACCCTCCCAGGTGTTTGATGCGTCCGGCATGATCGTATGCCCCGGCCTGATGGATATCCATGTGCATTTGCGGGAACCCGGCAGGGAAGAAGCCGAAACCGTGCAGAGCGGATGCCGCGCGGCACAGGCGGGTGGGTTTACGGCCGTGGCGT
>CAZXSQ010000022.1:24522-25422 GCA_964643335.1 uncultured bacterium | reverse complement strand
ATTTTGGTTTGAAGTTACCAAGTTATGCATTGAATCACTGATTACTGGTTGAGGTATATTAAAATGTCAGCATCCCGCTTCGTCCACCTCCACGTCCACTCGGAATACAGTTTGCTCGACGGCGCGTGCCGTATAAAACAGCTGGTCAAAAAAGCCAAAGATCTGAATATGACGCATCTAGCTTTGACCGATCATGGAGTTATGCATGGATCGTTGGAATTTTATCAAAAGGCGGCCGCCGAGGGTATTCAACCCATTATTGGATTGGAGGCCTATATGGCTCCCAACTCCCGATTTGACAAAAAGGGAGGAGGGGATTACGGCATCGATGATTTAAATGACCGCAGTAATTTTCACTTGATCCTGCTGGCAAAAAATATGGAAGGTTACCAGAATCTGATGCGGTTGGCGTCGATTGCCCAGCTGGAAGGATTCTACTACAAACCGCGGATCGATCGTGAGATACTTCGTGAACATGCAAAGGGTCTCATTGGGATGACCGCTTGCTTGAAGGGGGAAATTCCATTCTTTTTGCTTGAAGACCGCTATGTCGAAGCCAAGCGGTTGTCAAAAGAATATTTAGACATTTTTGGTGAAGGTAATTTCTATTTAGAGGTGCAGTGCAACGGACTCGCTGAGCAGGATAAAGTTAATGCGGCGTTACGTGAACTTTCAAAGGAAACATCAATCCCAATCGCTGCCAGTACGGATGTGCATTATTTGAATCCAGAAGATGCAGCCACGCAGGATTGTCTTATCTGCATAGGTACAAAGAAGTTTTTGAGTGATACCAAGCGGATGAAAATTAATACAAAGGAGCTCTACTTTAAGTCGGGAGAAAAGATGGCTGAACAACTCCCAGATTTTCAAGACGCTGTGGAGAATACATGGAACATCGCC
>CAZXSQ010000022.1:1119-24512 GCA_964643335.1 uncultured bacterium | reverse complement strand
CAGCAATGCCAGCTTGAGCTTACATTCGATTCCACAAAACTACACATGCCTTATTATGAAATCCCCGAGGGAGAGACCAGCTACGTCGACTATTTAAGAAAGTTGGTTTATCAGGGAGCCAAAGAACGGTATGGAGAATTAACACCCGAAATCGAGCAACGGATCGAAAAAGAGTTGGATGTTATTATCGGGTCGGATTTTACCGGCTATTTTTTGATTGTGTGGGATTATATGAATTTCGCCCGAAAAAAGAAGATCTCCATCGGGCCGGGGCGGGGTTCAGCGGCGGGTTCGGTTGTGGCTTACAGCCTGTATATAACCGATATCGATCCATTGCAGCATGGACTGCTTTTTGAACGGTTCTTGAACCCTGATCGGATATCGCCGCCGGATATCGACACCGATTTTTCGGATAAGCGCCGGGATGAAGTGATCCGTTATTGTCAGGAAAAATACGGCAGCGACCGTGTGTCTCAGATTGCAACTTTTGGAACGATTGGGGCTAAAAACGCAGTTAGGGATCTGGCTCGCGTTATGGGGCTCCCGGCGGTGGAGGGCGACCGTATCGCGAAGTTGATACCGGATGGTCTGGGAGTGAGTTTGAAGGACGCACTTAATGATGTTCCTGAGCTTCGTCAGCTTCGGGATAAAGACGCCACTCATAAAGAACTGTTTCGCCATGCCTTGGCGGTTGAAGGGATGGTACGGCAGACATCGACGCATGCCGCAGGAATTATTATCGCTCCGGATGCTTTGTGGAAATTTACTCCACTCATGCGGGGTGCCAACAAAGACGAGGATGTCTCCACCCAATATTCCATGAAATCGCTGGAATCCATCGGCTTGCTCAAGATGGATTTTCTGGGATTAAAGAACCTGTCTGTCATCGATGGGGCGGTCGAGATTATTCACAAACGGCATGATCCCAACTTCGATATCACCAAAGTTTCTTTGGACGATGAAAAAACGTATGAGCTTCTTGGCAGAGGAAAAACGAATGGGGTATTCCAACTCGAATCCACCGGCATGAAAGAAATTCTCCGGAAGATGCAGCCGGGTACATTCAGCGATATTGTCGCTCTACTGGCGTTATACCGTCCCGGGCCGCTGGGCAGTGGCATGGTAGAGGATTTCATTAAGCGGAAGCGGGGCGAAGCGGAGATTACCTACGATCATGAACTTTTAGAACCCATCCTGCGAGAGACATACGGCATTATTCTTTACCAGGAACAGGTGATGAAGATCGCCAACGTGATCGCCGGATTTACGCTGGGACAAGCCGATATCATGCGTCGCGCGATGGGGAAGAAGCAGGAAAAACTGCTGATGGAAATGGAAAAGGACTTCTATGCCGGGGCGGAAAAAAATGGAGTGAGCCGCCAGATCGCACAACGGTTGTGGAGTCTGATTTTTAAATTCGCTGGTTATGGTTTCAACAAATCCCACAGCGCGGCCTATGCGGTCATCACCTACCGGACCGCTTATTTGAAAGCCCATTACCCGGCGGCTTTCCTGGCTTCTCTGTTGACAACTGATATGAACGATACCAATAAACTAGTTAAATATATCAATGACGCAAATGATTATGGTATCTCTGTTCTACCGCCGGATATTAATCAATCCGAAGAAGTATTTACGGTTACGGACGGAGGGATTCGCTTCGGATTGGCGGCCATCAAAAGTGTAGGGACGAATGCGGTTCGGAGTATAATTCGGGAAAGAGAAAAGAACGGCCCGTATAAATCACTCTATGATCTCTGTGCTCGTGCTGAACCAAGAATACTGAATAAATCTATATTGGAAGGGCTTATTCGCGCAGGTGCTTTTGATTCGTTCAATCATTCACGCGCGACGCTGCTAGAACTGTATTCCTCCTCAATGGAACGTGCAAACGGCATCTTGCGTGATAAAGCAATTGGGCAGGCTTCCTTGTTTAGCGATTTGGATGAGGACGATGACGAGGATGAGGATGTAACTATTGAGGAATTACCGGAGCTGGATAAATCCGAAATACTTCAATACGAGAAGAAACTGCTCGGAATCTACATCACCGGCCATCCTTTGGCTGATATTCAGCCGGAATTGAGAATTTTTGCCCGCGACCTTGCGGGTGAATTGATCGAAAAGACGGATTTGGGGAAAGTCCGTCTGGCCGGAATCGTTACGGAACTCAAGAAAAAGAAAATCAAAAGCGGTGACCGGATGGCCCTTATGATGCTTGAAGATATGAGCGGAACCGTTGAAATCGCCATTATGCCCAATCTTCTGGAGCCAAAAGAATCCATTTTGAGAGAAGATGCAATCTTTATCGTGGACGGTCAGGCTTCGCAGCGAGGGGATCAGGTTTCGGTTCGAGCGGATAAGATCATGACGTTGGAAGAAGGATGGAGAGAATTTGTGCGTGAGATGCATGTGACCGTGGCTGCAACGAGTCTGGATGATGAGCGGTTATACCGTTTCAAAGGGCGTTTGCTTGAAACGCCGGGTGAAACACCGGTGATTCTTCATCTCAATTTTCCCGAAATTGGCACGGTGGATTATCATTTGGATGCAGAATATAAAGTCCAACCCAGTCGTGAGTTAAAACTGGCACTGGAAGATATATTCGAAAAAGGCTCCGTGTTATTTAAGAGTTCAAATGGAAATCCTTGTGGATAATTTTAAAACTTGTATTGACAAATTCTGTTTTAGGGAATATGTTACTATTAATTTCGTACATTAAACAAACGGATGCTTGTATCATGATTAACAAAGAACTGACTCCAACCGAAACGTGGTTACTCAGCCGGATGTACAGTTTGGGTGAGACGGACATTCATTCGATTCTTGAATTGGCGTCCAAAGAAAAGGATTGGCATTACAGCACCATTCAAACCATCATCACCCATATCTGGCTGAAAGATTATTTGATTCGAACGAAGGCCGGCCGCCGGTATTTATACAAACCGAAAATGCCGTACAGTGATGTGGTCGGAAATGTGCTGGATAATCTATTCGGCACAAGTCTGAAGACAGACCCGTCTCCTATCTTGAATTATCTTAGTAAATCGAAAAAACTGAAGAAAAAAGATCGAGCGCTGCTGTATTCCTTTTTCGACCTGAAAGAATCTGCTGCGTCGAAATAAAAATTTCCAATGAATGAGATGTGGTTTTTCTAACATACCGTGCTCGATGAAAAATGGGAAGATAATCGTCTTTCAAGAAAGGATATTGTATGTGTGTAACGAGCCTGCTAGTGGTGATGGTTTTTTCTTTCCTCGAATGTGTTGTGGCCGCGCAGGAAGAACTCCGCTGGGTAGAATTTCCCGACTCTTCATTCGAAGTCAACGGCTTGCCATGGTTTGAAGAAAATCAACCTGACCTATTTCGGCTGCCTAATCGGTTATCGGATGTAGTCAGGCCGCCAGTCTGGAGCCTTGCACACCATACAAGCGGGGCGCGAATTCGTTTCAAGAGTGATTGTACTGCTTTGGGGATTCGGCTTGAATATCCCCGTCTGTCCGGTATGCGTAACATGCATACATTTGGCCAAAGCGGCGTGGATCTGTATGCAGACGGTGTGTATATAGGAACCGCCATTCATGGAAAAGAAAAAGAGGTGGAACATATTTACTTTGAAGATGCTCCGCCACAAAACCATGAATATGTTTTGTATCTTCCTCTTTATAATGGTGTCAAGGTCAAAGCGATTGGTATAAACCGGGACGCTGTGCTTGAAAAACCAAGACCGTTTGCTCTACCCAAGCCGGTGGTATTTTATGGAACCTCGATCACGCAGGGCGGGTGTGCCAGCAGAGCCGGCATGAGCTATCAAGCGATTTTGGGCCGCCAACTGAATATTGATTTTGTGAATTTGGGATTCTCCGGTAACGGCAAAGGTGAAAGAGAGATGGCTCTGGCCTTAGCTGAAATTGACGCTTACTGCTTCGTGTTGGACTTCATGGCCAATAACAAAGACGCCAAGGAACTCGTTAAAGTGTACGAGCCTTTTGTCCGCATTATCCGTGAGAATCATCCAACAACGCCAATCGCCCTGGTCACCCGAATTTACGCCGCTCGTGAATCTATTTTGCATGGCGGGCGGGAGGCTATTGAAGCGAAAAGGGATGTCATTCGCAACACTGCTGCCAGATTGATGGCAGAGGGAGACGATAACTTAATTCTTATCGAAGGATATTCACTGCTCAGACCGGACGAGGGAGACGGTCTAGTGGATGGTTCACATCCGAATGATTTAGGATTTCAACTCATGGCCAATCGATTAGCCCCAACCCTTGCCCGCCTGTTGAATTTGCCCTTTCCCTTACACTGTGTCTTATCGAAATGAACCATTTCAGGTGTGCATTATAAGCAGCATCCTATTTCGGGAGGAAAGCATGATTAGGAAAAGAAACGTAACTCGAAGAACATTTATTCAACGAACTGCAGGCATAGTGGCTACAGGTATGGCTTATCCCTATATATTAACCTCGAGTACTGTTTGGGGAGCGAATGACCGGATTGTGATTGGGATGATCGGGATGGGGCGCCAGGCGGTTTATTCCAATGTGAAGTTTTTTCTTAACGCCCCCGATGCCCAGGTAGTTGCGGTGTGTGATGTGGATTCAAGGCGGCTTGACAATGCCAAGAAAACCGTCGAAGAGCATTACGCCAAACAAGCCAACTCAGGTACATATCAAGGTTGTGACGCCTATGGGGATTTCCGAGAAGTGCTGGCAAGAAAAGATATCGATGCAGTAATGATATCCACTCCTGACCACTGGCATGTGCCGATAGCCGTGGCCGCAGCCAAGGCGGGAAAAGACATCTGCTGTGAGAAACCGCTTACGCTGAGCATCGCTGAAGGCCGCTTTTTGAGTGATACGGTCACGAAAAACAAGCGTGTTTTCCGCACAGACAGTGAGTTTCGCTCCCTGCCGGTATTTCATCGCCAATGTGAATTGGTGCTGAATGGCCGAATCGGTGAAATTCAAACAATAAAAACCGGCGTTCCCAAAGGCGATGTGGGCTGCCCGCCACAGCCGAAAATGCCTGTGCCGGAAGAACTCAATTACCAGATGTGGCTTGGACCTGCTCCACAGGCTCCCTATACGTTGAAACGTGTTCATCCGCGTCAGGATTACAGCCGGCCAGGCTGGATGCGCGTTCGCGATTATTGTGAGGGAATGATCACCAATTGGGGAGCGCATTTAAACGATATCGCTCAATGGGGAAACGGTACCGAGCGTACCGGCCCGGTTGAAGTCGAGGGAAAAGGCACCTATCCAACTGAAGGCTTATGGAATGTTTTGCTGGATTTTGAATGTCATTACAAATATGCCGATGGCGTGAAACTGATTTACCATATCGATCATCCATACGTTCGTTTTGAAGGTACGGAAGGATGGATTCAGGCCGACTACGGAAAGCGTGAATTAACTGCTCATCCTGAATCGATTCTAAAATCCGAGATCAAACCGGATGAGATACACCTGCCTCTAAAACATGAAAAACGGGACTTCCTGGACGCGGTCAAAACCCGGGGGCAGACACTCGCCGATGCGGAGGTGGGTCATCGAACCACCTCGCTTTGCCAGATTGGGCATATCGCCATACAAGTTGGGAAGAAACTGGAATGGGATCCACAAGCGGAAAAATTCAAGAACAGCGATGAAGCCAACGAGTTGCTTACCAGACCGATGCGTGATCCTTGGAAATTGGAAAACATGTAATTAATACAGACACTCTTTCGCCGCGCTTGCGTAGGTTTTCAGGTTTTCTACCGGTGCATCAAAGAAATGATCCGATGCCGAGAGAATATACCCACCATCTTTGCCGAATCCTTCAAATAAGCGGAATACCTCATCACGAATTTGTTCAGCTGTACCATTGGTCAAATAGGTGAATTGGTCCATCCCGCCTATCATGGCGACGTTTCCAGCATAGGCTTCTCTCACTTTGTCAGGTTCTTGTATGTTGCCGCCCATGCCGTCCGGCGTCAGTGTTTCAGAGGCGTCTGTTTCATTTTTCACGATACAATCGAGGATGTGTATCATCCCCCCGCAGGTGTGATAGGTGGAAATTTGACCGGCATCATGCAGTGCTTGGTGCATCGTTCGGTCATAAGGCAAACAGTATTCCCGATGCAGTTTGGGAGAAATCAGTGTATCACTTGCAGCCCCGCCGCCGGTCTCGATCAGATCGAATTTGGCGTCTTTCAATGATTTTTCGATAAACTGCAATTTTTTATCCAGAAGGATTTTCATGAAACGATGCACCCAGTCCGGATTATCATAAGTTTCAATAATCAATTTTTGCACATCCATCAAACAGCAGGCATGTTGCCAACAGCCGGCCTGGTCACCCCAGACGAAGCCTCTTAAAATGCCGTCATCTCCAATCCGGTCATATTCCTGGGCGATTTGTTCTTTATCCAATTTGGGGACAGGCATATATTTTTCAATCAGATCGATATCTTCATGCCGTTTGACCATATATTCGGTAACCCAAGTGGTAGTCAAATTCCCACCGGTTTTATAAGTTAGTGTTCCTTCAGGTGTGAAGATGGTATGATACAGGATTTTGTTGTCCGGATTCGGATCGATGACCTCGATCTCTTCCCGCCATTCAGGTGTCTGCACGATATGCTCTTCAGCGTTGGGTACCCAAAATTGCCCCATCGCTTCGAAATACTGGATGGCCGCATCCATACTGGTGATTTTGAATGCGTCGAGTGCATCCATCCCGTCCATATAATTATCCAGATGGAACTGCTGCCATTGATGAATGGTTACCGGCAACCTGTCCGGTTTTTCACGATTGAGTGCGCGTATTAAACGTTCTTTGGAGTTCATGATTAGCTAATAACGTGGGCTATCTGCAGCGCAGATAGCCCAATCTTTAAAACAGTTTAATTACCTGGGGATTTCCCGCACATAAATATTTTTGAAATAGAGAGTATTCCCGTGGTTTTGTAGTTCGATAGATCCTGTGGGATAGATGGGCTTATCGCGTTCCCAATAGTTTTCCATAACCACGTTATCCACCACCAGCTTGCCGTTGAGTTTCACTGTTACTTTTTCGCCTACCATTTTGATATAGAAGGTGTTCCACTCACCGATGGGATTGTCTGCCTCGACTAAAGGTTTGGAAGGATGTTTTTTGTTGTTGAAAAGCCCGCCGGATCCGACTCTTGGATTTCGAGTCGCGGGATCCCAAATTTGCACCTGCGGTGTACCACGTAGATAAATGCCGCTGTCGCCTTTCGGCTCGATTTTCCAATCGACGTAGAGTTCAAAATCACCGTAATCTTTTTCGGTGCAAAGGTTCTGTCCTTTGCCGTCGAAAACGATAACACCATCTTCCACTTTCCAATGTTCACGCATTCGTTCATTGGCTTTCTTTTGGGCTTGGGCTAATTCCTCAGCACTCATCTGCGCCCGCTTGACCGGATTGGCGACCAGCCCTTTCCAACCTGACAAGTTTTTACCGTTAAACAACGCGGTAAAACCTTCCGGCGGGGTGTTGTCTTTGGCTGTTGCGTCAAGAACAATTGCCGGAACGAGCAGGGATATGATGAGTGATAAAATAAGGGTTCTTTTCATAATGTATCCTCCATACAGCTTATGTAATTCATTAATCCAGTTTAGAAGGCCGGACCAAAGAAAGAAAGGTGCAATGAATCAAAACAGGTTAGACACATAGGTCTAACCCTATCGTAGGGGCAAACGTAGGGGCAAACCGATGTGTTTGCCCTAAGTTGCTAATCCATATAAAACACTTCCTCCATCCGGCTCCAGAATTCTCCTTCCTTCCGTGTGGGGATTGGTATCTGGCAGGGATCGGTTTCTTTCCACCACCGTTGCGTGGTTGGATCTTCCGCCATTTTGGCCATGTCTTTCTCAAAATCTTCTCCGGTATACTCAAAATAACTGAATAGGTACCATTTATCCTTTTCGAGTTCACCGATATAGATGGAGTAATTTTGAATATTGCATTCTTTGAGCTGCTTGATGACTCCGGGCCAGGGATTGGCATGGAGTTCTTTATAATAATTGATCTTCTCTGGTTTGATGCCGATCACCATCCCATAACGCTGAATGTCTTGCTGAGTATGGGCGCATCCGGTTATTATCAGTATTGCCAGTGCTGTAAACATAAAAGATAAAAAGTGAAACAGCTTCATTTGTGAAACCTCCATTTTTCATGCGAATGTCCAATAAAGGATAGACATGGTTATTAACAGTATCACCGCCAGAGTTTTGTAATTACCAATTCCCCCCCAGGCCGGACCGCGCAACGCTTCCATTGGATTTTTCCAAACCAGCGCTTCACTTTCATTCGTATGTTGATGTGGGAATATATACGATATGACAATCAGAATCGCGGAGCAAAGGATAAACAGATAAAACGCCATCATCATGAAAGGAACGTTCCAGCCGGTATATTCCTTGAACCAGTCCAAAAGAAAAACCACCACCCCCATAGCGGCTCCGGCCCATAAGGTAATTAATGCTCCTGCTGAAGACGCCCGCTTCAAGAATATTCCCCATACAAAAACAGCGGTGATAGGCGGCGCAATATAACAAATTACGGTATTGATGCCTTGAAAAATGCTTTCAAACCGTCCGATAAAAGGAGACCATAGAATTGCCGCAAGCATGGCGATAAAGGTTACCCATCTTCCCATAATCACGAGTGAACGGTCTGATACATCCGGATTCCAGCGCTTGTAAATATCATAACTGAACAGCGTAGCAGTTGAATTCAACGCGCCGGATACAGTGCTCATCAAAGCCGCCAGCAGGGCAGCGGCCACCAGTCCCCTTAATCCCACTGGCAGGAGATTGCTGATCAAAAAAGCGTAGACATCCGCCGAATCGGTCAACGTATTTTCCAACTTCCCCTGATTGATCAGCGAAAGGCATAACAATCCAGGCAGGACAAAAATGAAAACTGGGAGTATCTTAATGAATCCCGCGAAAAGAGGCCCTACCCGCGCATGATTCTCATCTTTAGCCCCAAGCACACGTTGAACAATAGTTTGATCCGCACACCAGTACCACAAACCGATAATGGGGTATCCCAAAAACACCGAATACCAAGGCAGGTTAGACGGATCATCGGCAGAGCGTAAAACTGTGAGTTTGACTGGGTCGACGGAATTCGACAAACCGGACCATCCACCTACTTCAAAATAAGCGATGGCAGTAACACAAATCGCTCCCAGAATCAAAACAACAGCCTGGATGGATTCCGTCAATACGACGGCGAACAATCCACCGATAATCGTATACAGCCCCGTCAGGACTGCGGTGATGACAATGCTGAACATTACATCGATACCGAACAGACCTCTTAAAACCACAGCGCCGGTATAAAGCGAGAAGCCGATATGGATAAAAATGGCGGATATGATCGAGATGATCGCCAGCCAGTCTCTGCACAAACGGTTGTAGCGTTTCTCCAGAAAATCAGGCAGCGTCGCTACTTTCGAGCGGATATAGAATGGGGCGAAAAACAGCGACAACGCCATAAGGGTAAAGGCAGCCATCCATTCAAAGTTACCGTAAGCCAGCCCATTCACATAACCTTCCTGCGCCAGGCTGACTAAATGGATGGTTGAGATATTCGTGGCGAAGAGAGCCAATCCGATTACCGGCCAGGTGAGTGATTTTCCTGCCAGAAAATATCCTTCCCCCACCAATCCACGGCGTTTCCGCATCCCTGCCCAGCATCCTAAACCGACTATCCCCACCAAATAAACGACAATGACAATCAGGTCAGCTGGATCAATAGCAAGTTCCATTAAATAACATTTCCCCCTTAATCCGATTCATTTTTCTTAAGCCAATCCTCGATGTGTGGGTATTCAATTGCGAATGCAAATAATTCTTCATAAAGTATCAATTGAAGGTCCAATATCTGTTCGTGATTGACTTGCACATATTTTTCTTCTTTCAAGCCATGGGGACATTCAAAAAGTGTAGAAACTCCGCCGCACACATGATGAAGAGCGCTGGTTAAATTAAACGACGGTGGGGGATAAGACTCACCATCCTTGGAAGGCTCCGGTGCATTCCCGGCGGGTAATCCTTCTTCGCGGTATCGCTCCATCAACCTTTCGGCGAACTGTTTTTCAATGCGCTTGCAATACCAGGGCACATATCTCGTTTGCAGGATAACCGGTTTACTGCCATGCGAATGAAGATTGATGATATAGTCCGGCGCTTCTTCTCTCGCCACATTCAATAACCCTTCAGTCTCCTTCGCCATGGGTGCGAACCAATCGTCATGCATCAGATTGATGCCGTCGTCGTTGAAATAGGCCCCTAAAACACCGACATCGCCAATCATGGGGTGCCGTTGCTTGGCTCCCGGCCAACCGTATAGTGAACCATCCTTGCACGTACCTTGTCCAACACGTGACATTTCATCCACAGGAATGCCAATAATGCTGTCATATGGACAGCGGGCGCGGCCGTCCGGATTCGAGAGAGGAACAATCAAGGCACGGCATTGGTCAAAGTTTTCACGCAGGCGGGGCCAGGCTTTGCCTCTTAAATCCTCACCGGTCTCCGCAATATGCAATAGATTGACCAAACCCATCATACCTTCCACTTCATGACCATGTGGAGGACCGACGATAAACACGATTGGCGGTGTGCCTTCCGGTTTTTTCGCGTAATATGCAGGATCCCTGGCTGCAGCGGCAGAATTGTAGTTAGCCTGGC
This sequence comes from uncultured bacterium, assembly GCA_964643335.1. Classification (GTDB taxonomy): domain Bacteria; phylum Hinthialibacterota; class Hinthialibacteria; order Hinthialibacterales; family Hinthialibacteraceae; genus CAZXSQ01. The sequence continues at coordinate 13,800 of CAZXSQ010000022.1, read as the reverse complement.
TTTGCAAATCCACAGCCTCACCATAAGACACAAGGTACACAGGCCTCCCACCGGGTGAAACAGCAATAATTTTCACATCACCACGCTCCACTTTATCAACGGCCGATTCGATATCCTCCACCTCACTTTTCCAGTAATCCGGAATCGGCACCTGCTCGTATTGCGGTTCAATTTCTTTGGCTAGAGTAGTTGTAGCCGAAAGAGCCTGCGCAAGAAGAAGGAAGACAATCATCAGCTTCATGATAGTATGAATCATTTGATCACCTCGATAATATAGAATTTAAAATTGATTAAACTATTTTATTCTAAGAGTACAAATATTTTGACCAAATTACTAGAACAGGATGAATCTTTCATATTTTTTTATATCAGTCATGTGGGTAACGCAGACGTCCCCGACTGCATCGTTCTTGTACACGGGTAGATCGGAGGCCCTCGCCTGTGCCTTTTTTAATGATGAGTACAAGCGGGATGCTTGTTTACACATTTATCTATTATTCGAATAGGGTGAATCAGTCTTCTTGTGGAGGATTCTATCACGGTCTTCACGGATCAGATCGGCACTATCAGTGACTTGAGGAGGAAGACTTGCCGCAAACGCATCAATCTCGGTTATGTATGTACGCATTCGATCCATTCGTTTTACTGCTATATCCAAAAGATAGGCAGCTTCCTGCTCTACAGGAATTCCTTGGGCATTAGCCAACTCACGCAATCGCTGAACTGTGCTCTCTTTAACAGGAACTAGAAGTTTATTCATGGCACACTACCTCGTTACCTATAATAATATAGGCGCGCGATTAAATTTGCAAATTCTTGTCTTGCAATTTTTTACCTAAAATTACTGAGTAACGCAGGTGTTCCCGCTTGCGTTAATCTATAATCATGGATTGATCTACTTCAGTTATCTCATTGGTGAATAAATGGACAAAAACACAAAAAAACAGAAACGCTTCAACGCCATCATTCGGCTTGTCAATCGCCTGAAAGGCAGAGTAAATCAATTCGAATTGGTCAGTGAACGATTTTCCAGAATGAGATTTTTGGTGTTTATTTTGGGAATCGTACTTACATTTATTCTAGTACGTTTGGACTATGAAGGAGTAGGCTACTCAATTCTTTTATTGTTTATCGCACTGTTTTCTGTTTTGGTCTATTTTCACCGGCGGGTGGTTGCTGGAATTCAGCGCCATCGCATTTGGATCGGCATTAAGTCTTCTCACCTGGCCAGAATGAAGCATGATTGGGAGCATCTCAACCGCGACATTCCACGTGAAAAACTACAGCCCCATGAAGTGGATTTAAATATAACCGGTGAACGCTCTCTCCATCGGCTGATCGATACCACTATTACTAAAGGAGGCTGTGAGCGTTTGCGGCAATGGTTGCTATCTACTTGTCCTGATTTGGAGCGAATTCTTATACGTCAGGATATCATTCGCGAGCTGAGTCCACGCACTCTTTATCGCGATCGTTTGAGACTTCTGGCTGAATTGACGTTTCGTTCATCGCATCAGCATTGGGATGGAGAAAATCTGCTGTACTGGCTTAACCGGCATTCTGCTCAAAAAAAACTACTCGTCTATTTAACGTTGCTTTCCTTTCTGTCTGCTTTGAACATTATATTGTTCTTATTGTTTATTGCATTGATACTGCCTGCGGTTTGGGCGCTTACATTTATGATTTATATTCTTTTGTATCTGTTCAAATCCGGCACCGTGCACCATCTTTTTAAAGAAGCCTCGCATATTCACGAAGCGTTGACCACCTTCCGCCCCATATTTGCATTCTTGGAAACCGCTTCCTATGAAAAAGAGTCTGAATTGTGCAAACTCTGTGAACCATTTTGGCAACCGGACAAAAGTCCTTCCCATTATCTCCGAAAAATCGAATGGCTGGCGGGTGCAGCAGCCACTACACAAAAAAACGAGATCCTTGGAATCATTTTGAACGCAATCTGTCCTTGGGATTTATATTTCGCCTGGCGTTTAGACCGGTACAAACTCAAAATTAAAGATCAACTTACCGTATGGCTTGACAGGCTGTATGAGTTAGATGCCTTGTGTGCGCTTGGCAATTTTGCGTATTTGAATCCAGAATACGTTTTCCCAGAATTCATGTCTCAGGAATCTCCACCAAGTCCACATGTATTCGAAGCGAAAAATTTAGCGCATCCACTTATACCCGATAAGGAAAAAGTATCCAATGATTTTACCATTCGTCAATTAGGTGAAATTTATATTGTCACCGGTTCGAATATGTCAGGTAAAAGCACGTTTTTACGAACACTGGGAATTAATGCTACTTTGGCGAATGCCGGCAGCCCAGTTGACGCCGCCATTTTTCAATTGCAGTCTTTCCGTCTCTTTACCTGTATCAATGTCAATGACTCGCTGAGCGACGGCATATCCACGTTTTATGCGGAAGTCCGCCGTCTCAAAGAATTGCTGGACGAACTCAATCAGGAGCACTCTTTCCCGCTGTTCTTTCTAGTGGATGAGATTTTCAAAGGAACCAACAACAAGGAACGTCAAATCGGCAGCGAGGCCTATATCCGGACTTTAGCCGGATCCAAAGGAACAGGAGTCATTTCCACGCACGATCTTGAACTGGTCACATTGGCGGATGAACTCCCACAAGTACACAATTTTCATTTTCGAGAAGAGATCGAGCATGGGCGAATGGTTTTCGACTATCGTCTGCATGAGGGGCCTTGCCCCACAACTAATGCTCTAAAAATCATGGAGGTGGAAGGGCTGCCAGTGAATCACCGTTAATGAATTAAATCGTGCTCTGATACTCTGTTGAAATACGTCCACATTCCTCGATAATGAAATGTATCCTCCAATCCGGTGTCCCATCTTCGATATCCGCAAAAACCACATCGCAAGGTCCATAATCGCGGGCGATGGTTTCAAGGTCTGTTCGAATTGCTGCGGTTGATTTATTCGCCAGATCCATAGGAGTATACATAATCGCGCGCCTGGCTGTTGGAAACAATTCTTTAGCCGCTGCAAGATCGGAAACCATCCCCATATCGATATAAGCCAGGTTAGGAACCTCAGCGTAATGTTGCATATAAGGAGTGGCGTTCCAGGCGCAGTTGTGGATTCCGATACAGCCAAAGGCTTCTGATATTTTCTTGTCGAAGGAGAGCAGAAGATCATGATAATGGCTCGGAGATATCATATTTACCAGACAGTTGCTTACTGTAAAAAATCTAATATCCACTCCGGATAGCTGCTGACGGTCATGGATGATTTTTGCCGCATCGGTCATTGTGGTACATACACAATTGAAGAGATGCAGGCAGCGGTCAGGATGTTCGATTAGATCATAAAATAGATTCTCACCGCGAATCCGATGGGCGTTATTCAAAATCCCTTGCCAATTGATGTAGCCTTCAATTTCTCCTTCATGATCCGCTATCCAATCCAATTGAGACAGTAATTCATTGAAAAAAGTGTTTGTGCTTAAATCCGGAGGTTGAAGCGTGTCGATTTTGTTTTCATCCCAGTTGGATTTTTCACATATCGGCCAGTTGTTTTTATAAAACCGAATGGGAATACTGTAAATCCCGGCAATAGTGCAGGCGCCAAATACGCCAGTTAATAGGTCCAAAATTGATCGCCGTGCACCGCCAATGCCAGAGTCTGGAAACCTTTTTTTGATTTCCTCGCGCATGAAGAGAATTGTTTCTTTGCGGTAAGCCGGATTGATATGCCAATTTTCACCAAAATCAATTCCTAGTGCATTGTGATACCATTGAGGAGTAAAACCTATTTCAGGGCGCAGGTATGGTTCATTACCGCTGGCAGGTCTTCGCGTGGCGGGTGCGGATGGAGCGATATAACTTATCAATTGAGTGAAATGTGCAGGCATCATTGAAGACAAAGATGAAATAACCTTTTATTTCAATTTAATTCGGGCATATCTCAAAACATTTCCTTGGCTGCATATTCCATAAAGGTCAAGATAATTCGACGGCTTTGAACCACCGCGTACCGTATTGGTGAAAAAAGAACGGAAAGGATCATCCAGCTGGATAATGGCAGGTTTTGTCATATAAGGGAGAATGCGTTGAACGCGGTTTTCCGTAAATGAGTTACCATTCCCGTCATTGCCTGTAACGGTCATGACAACATAGAGTTGTCCATCCGGAGTGGTATGGAATCGCGCATACTGGGGCTGGGGTGTGTCCATCCCTTCTCCCCCTTGAGCCATCGTAAATTTTTTGATTATTTTTCCTTCTTTTACTACGGCGCAATCCAAAAACGTTTGCAATTTCATATCAGGGAAGAAGCGGTCTCGCATTAACTTATTTTGAACCGGGTTTCTTGTATAAAGCAGATAGGCGCTTCCATCCTCGGCCAGCCACATATCGAGATTGCGGATATAACCCGCTGTGGGATCGACATTTTCAATCTCGATCGGTGTGGTAAATTCCTGTCGGGTTAAGTCCGGTGACCAGGTATAAAATAAACGCCTGAACACGTAATCCCACTCACGTCCGGTTTGTTCTTTTTTATAAGCCCTCCACTCCGGAGTGGGCTCTACAATATCACCAATAGCCATGATATGGCCTGAACGCTGCTGAAGACCAACCTGCGGATAACAGGAGCGGATGGGAAATGAGACTTTCCCCTGAGCTATCCATTGATCCTTTTGATCAAGCAAGCACCAGAATTGATCTCCGGTTCTGGCATGTATGTTCAGCAGCAGAATTTCCCGGCTTATACGGTCTGCTGCGATTCCACGATAGGAATGATCGGTAAAATAAGATCCTTCCGCCCATGCGGGTAAAAGACTCTTAGGTTCGATTGTTGGAGAAGAAATGGGAAATTTCAACAATTTAGGTTCGCATGGGCCATACTTGACTCCCGGCGGTTCCGTAGAAGGATTGATGGAAAGATAGAGGCTATCTCCTTTCGTGACCAATGGGCAAGGTTCACGCTCACGGAAACGTTCCGCTTTGGCCTGCATTTCCCAGCCTTCTTCTTTCCTTTCAAACAAACGCCAGCGTGTATTGCATAATGGAGGCACATCTACACCGGTTTCATTGATACTCAGAAACACTTGATCACCAATACGAACCATAACCGGTGAGCCATAACACCACAGCGGTCCTGCGCCATTATTTGGTGAGGTGTAACGGAGCACATCCTCTTCGATCTCAACAACCGGTGTCACTGCCCAAAGTTCATTGGAGATATCTGTCAGGAAAACCACATCGGTCAACAAAAGAAAATAGCATAGCACCATCCAAAAACGTCTCATTTTCCATCCTCCTTTTATAATGTTGCTTGTTCATCATAGCATAAGCCGATAAGCTTTTAAATTTACATCACATAGAATCAATACATATCATAACCTCTGCCACTCATGAAAGATGGTATTAGGAGGTATGATAAGAATAAATTTAATCTTTGAGAAAGTGATTATGTTTAAACGGTTTTTATTGCTCAATTTATTATTGTGCTTATTTATTTCCTCTGTTTTGGCTCAATCTTCGAGTCAATTTACTATCGCTCGGCTTAAATATTCCGGTGGCGGTGATTGGTACAGCAACCCGACCTCATTGCCCAACCTTCTTCGTGAGTTAAGAGAGCGAATCAATCTTGAGACGGATAAAGAAGAATCCGTCATTCCCCCTTCTGACTCGAATTTGTTCTTTTACCCATTGTTATATATGAATGGGCATGGCACCGTACGTTTTAGCGAGGAGGATGTGAAGAATCTCCGTGAGTATTTTGAACGCGGCGGTGTTTTGTGGGCGGATGACAATTATGGGATGGATGAATCGTTTCGGAAGGAAATCGCCAAAGTATTTCCCGATCAGCCTTTGATTGAACTACCTCATGATCATCCGGTCTATTCGATGTATTACACCTTTGAAAAAGGGCTTCCCAAAATCCATGAACACGACGGTGGTCCGCCCCATCTTTATGGCATTTATTTGGACGAACGGATTGTTGTATTATATACCTTTAATACAGATATTGGTGACGGCTTGGAAAGTGAGGGAGTTCATCCCAAAGATTCAGCCGAAACGCGGGAACAGGCCATGCGAATGGCGATCAATATTGTTTTATATGTGTTATCCAGTTGAATGATGAAAAATGGAAATCCAGTCTGAACATAAATCGCAGGAAGAGCGTGAAAAATTAGTGTTCAGGCTTCTCCTGCTGAACAAGTGGTTTCTTATTCCCACTTCGGTGGCGTATGAATGGCTGCTTTCGACTTCGTTTTTCGGGGAAGCGGTTTACAGTTTTATTAAACCTACCATTTTTTATACCGCCGCTTCACTGATTTTGATTGTACTTCTTTGGTTTTCCTTCACTCGTTACGCTGAGAAAAGTACTGTAAGAAGGTATTACCGGCAAATCGTCAGTCTCAGTCTTTTGTCCTTTATACTGGATTTTACATTTGTTTTTTTTCTTGCTTTTCTTCCTACTGTTGCAGGAAATATTTTATGGTTTCTGTTTTTGCCTCCCCTCTCTATTGTGGTGGTCGTTCCCCGGATGAAATCATTCCCTCACTTGATTGTTGACAGCACAGCGACTGTGGTTGTATTTATCGCGATAATCGGCTTATTGAGTAGTTTTGAATCTCCGACCAGCCCCCCTCATTTTATCCCTTGCGATATGCTTCTTTGTCTTTCTGGGCTGCTTTTTAATTTCGTCACCCTCCGGATGGTTCGCAGCTGGATATATTCTGTCAATCATGAGACTGAAGTGGCTGTGTCGTGGCACAATTTATGGAAAGAGTCTTTGCAGCGTTTCCCCACTGATTTTTTTATGATGAACGATCAAGGAGACGTATTGATCTCATCCAAAGGAATCAGAAAACTTTTTCCGATACCGGAAGCAGGGCACAGGGATTGGCCGGAAGAAACCCAACCGATTCGAAACGCTATTCTATTACGTTTTCATGCGGAGAAAGAGATAGACAAAACGATCACGGTACCCGATGACACACGCAAAGTTCCACTTAAAATATTTCCCACATTTTTCGGCTTCAAAGAGGAACGATACTGCATCGCATTGGTTCAGGAAGAAAATCCAGAAATAGGCGCTCCCATGGGAATTGTCCGTTCGGACCGGCTGACTATTGCTGGACAAATAGCAGCTGGATTGGCTCATGAATTGGGGAATCCTTTGGGGGTTATTCAATCCTGTGCTTCATACCTTCATCAAAAAAGCAGCGAAGATGATTCGAACCGGGAAGAATACGAATTGATTGCGAAAGAATCCAAACGTTGTCATAATTTGATCGAGAGATTGTTGTCTCTGGCTTCCCCCAAGAGAGACACACCAGCTGTTCATGATTTGCGTGATATACTTGACCATTCCATTTCGTTGGTGAAGTATCAGGCGGGCAGCCGGGAGATTGAGTTGACGAAATTCAATCAACCGGCGTTAATTTATGTCAATGAAGGGCAGTTATCTGCCGTGTTTATCAATTTATTTTTGAATGCATTGCAAAGTATGGAAACCTCCCCTCCTGAAGCCAAACTCCGCGTTCACATGCGGACGCGGGGAAAAGAAGCCATAGTGGATGTCACCGATGAAGGAGTTGGGATTACCGCCGAGGAGTTGGAAAAAGTCTTTGATCCTTTTTTTACCAAACGAGCCGAGGGCACCGGCTTGGGATTGTCACTGGTGCATCAGATCGTGACGTCTATCGGGGGACGAATCGATGTGGCCAGTACACCAGGCGCTGGTACCACATTCACTGTTTATCTTCCCTTATATGAAGAACCGGAAGGAGAATAAATGAAAAAGCGCTATTCGCCACCACCACCGCCGATGCTTTTATATTTGGACCTGGCGCTTCAATTGACTTTGATTCTTCAAATTCTTTCGACTGCCCTGTATTTTAATGGGTATTTCACCAATCCCATTGTCAATAAGTTTTTGCTGGGAGAAACACTGGCATTAACGGCTTGGCTTTTGTTTTTAAGCAAGTCTGTGGTTGAAAAACGGCTTGTATTGATATGGAGTCCTTATTATATTCCCGCTCTGGTTTTATTGATCTGGTCGGGCATACGCTCTTTCACCGCTTCTACTCCCGCTGCAATAAATAATTATTACATTTTTTTCCTCATCTTGAGTGGGTTTCCACTTTGGGTAACACAGTTTCGTAATATCCGGTTCCGTAAGCTTTATGTATGGTCTTTATTCTTTGCCGGATTTTGTTTTCTGATTGGCTGTCTGCGTCAACTCCTGATGGACGATCCCTCTTTTTTCTGGAACTTTTTCACTGCGGTGACTCTTTCTTCCGGAGACTATGAAAGACAAAAATTAGGGGCTTTCTTAGGTCATAACAATGCGGCGTCCGCTTATATTTGGATTACCACTATTTTTGTGGGGTATCTTTGGTATTCACTACGAAAATATCTGGTTGCGTCACTTTTCGGTGTTTTTATATTGGTTGCTCTCACCATAATTTATTTGGGAGGCAGCCGGGGAGTGGCGTTAATGGTGCCACCTGCGTTGATCATTATTGGTTATGGATTGTATGTCTCCGGTTCTCTCCATTCAAAAAAGGCTGCAGAAAATGCGAAAAACGTTAAAAAGGCGGATAAGCAAGAAGAAAAAACCAGCTGGTATTTAAAAAAGCCTGCAATCATTGGCGGGATTCTTCTATTGTCGTTGATTATTCTGGTGGGAATTGTTTCCCGCGTGCCGCTTGCGCAAAAACAGATTGAAGGTGTTTTCAGCCGTTTCCTTACGTCAAAAGAAACATTGATTTCCGGAACCTATCCACGAGTTTGGGGTATATCGCTTATCATGGCCCACGAATATCCTCTGACCGGTGTAGGTTTTTCATGCTGGCCTTACGAATACCCATACGTACAAGAGAAATGGTACGCGGCTTATCCCCAGACTAAAATCGGTTTACCGCCTATTCAGAAACACACGCTGCGTGCACATAACGATTATTTACAAACATGGGCTGAGTTAGGTGTATTAGGCTTAATCTGTGTATTTTGGCTGGTTTTTATTCACTTTCGGTGTTTGTGGAGAACACTGCGTACACCTCAACGCACAGCACTTTCTATTTTTGCAGGAGCTGCGACTGTTGCGACCTTGGTACGGGCATTTTTCGGATTTCCTTTTCACGAAGCGGCGGCCAGTTGCCTTTTCCTGGCCAATCTTGCATTGTTTTCCTGGTATAACTACAACAAACCGATTGAATGGAAACCCGGCTGGCTTGCTCAATCCAATGTGAGACTTCGGCAGTTGTTAGGTATTGTCTTGGTGGTTGTTTATTTGATTATGGCTTATCCAATTTACAATTACATCGTCGGTGATTTTAGTGCCCAACAGTATACAATAGATACTGATTATTCTTATCGGGAACCCGATCCCGTGATGGCTCAGCGGTACAGAGACCGAGGTCTAAAATATCTGCGTGAATCCATTAATTACCTTCCAAACGCGGGCACGAATTTATTTACTCTGGGAACAGAATTGTATAGCCGGGCACAAGCAAAACAAGATGAAGAAATGTTTTTAGAAGGGATCAAATACCTTAAACGATCTCTTAAAACCTATTCATATTACGACACTTACGGCCATCTGGGACGAGCCTGCCGGTTGCTGTGGGAGATGACCGGGAAACCGGAATATCTTGAAGAATCTTTAAAAAATTTCAGAAAAGCTGTTTCAATCATGCCGATTTTCGAAGAAGGTTGGGCTCAAATTGGTCTTCTCTTGGCGAAAAGTGGACAAGAGCAGCAAGCCATCAATTTGCTGGCAGAAATTGAACTAAAATTTCCAGGTTTCATTCATCGCACCATTTTTCAAGGGGCAAAGGATGCCGAAGCGAGAGGCGATATTGAAACCGCCGCTCTTCTGTTTAACATTTCGACGGTGTTGAAGAATGAATTTCAGGAGGCGCATTTTCAGGAGATGATCGCTTTTTATCTTAGACAAAATCGAACGGATATGGCAGTTCGGATGCTCGCCGGTTCTGTCAAAAACCAATCGTCTGAATCTTTGACCAAGGCTTTGACGAATTTATTATTGGATCAATTATACAAAAACCAGTACGGAAACGCTTATCAGCTGACAAAGGAATTGCGGGAGAAGGAATCGTTGCGGACTTTGCCGATTCTATGGTATTATTCCGGTGTTATTGCTTGGTTGTCCGGTCATCCCTGGGAATCGATGACTTGTTATGCTCAATCCCTGGAACTGGGCTATCCACAGGAACAATTGACGACACCGGTTTTGTCTATTTCTCCATTGGTCACCTTATCGGTTTGGTTCTAATACGGCACGTCCTTAACATTTTATTAAGCAGGGAGTTAGGTAAGGTTCAAAAAAACAACTTCCAGAATTCATGAGAAGGATTAAAATAATATAGTAACAAAATATTATTGAAAACTTGTTGAATATCTAGGTTCAAGTAGGATTAAATAGAGTGGTAAGTACAAAGCGTAAACATTACTATTCATTCGTGCTTATCGTATGATAATTTATCAATCGTTCTTGTCTTCATTAAAATACTTGAGCGTTCTACAAAATAAAAGTCCATAGGAGTTATTAGAGTATGCGATTAAAACGCTCTATTTTTATATCAATTAATCTACTGGTCGTCGCGGTTCTGGTTCTTTTTACTTGGGCTAATTCCAACCAAGATTATTCTTTGGGCCGTAGTAACTTTTTTAAGGTAACTCAATATATCCATGAACGTTACGATGAGAAAGTCGACTTGGCTGACTTGTATGAGGAGGCGTGGACAAGCCTTTCTGAAATCCTGCCGGTTACAGGTGAAATCCTGGCCTCACCAGATGTTTCTTCAGGCTCGGAAGAAGCGAAATTGCTCTATGCTTCCAAAATCGAAAAAGCGATCAGCCTAGCACATCGAAAACAGGCTCAAGACGCAACGCCTACCGTGAGAGAAATGTGGAATCAAACAATTGGTGGAATGGTTGCCGGATTGGATGATCAATTCAGTCAATATCTCCCCCCAGTAGAACATAAAGAACTTCAGCGCGTGCTTTCCGGTGAACCGGATGAAAACAAACAGTTTTACGGTGTAGGAATCAGCGTTGAATGGGATATACAGGGTGACAAAGGCGTTCTAGTTATTACACCTCTACCCGATACACCAGCAGAGAAAAACGGTATACGGTCCGGGGATATCATCATTGGTGTTAATGGCGAAATGTTTAAAGATTGGAAGGGGAGTTACGGTGAAAAATTAAAGAAAGCCATTGATAAAATCAAAGGTGAAAAAGATACCGAAGTGACATTGACGATCAAGAAACCTCATTCGCCTGAACCGGTAGATGTGGTACTCAAACGGGCGCCAATTAACGAGGAGCAGCATATTTACAAAGAAATGCTGGATGACGAAGTGGGCAGTGTTCGCCTTCGCAGTTTCTATGCGAACGCTGCCAATGACCTGCTGGAAGCTCTGCGATACTTGAAGTTATCCGGAATGGAAAAGTTGGTACTTGATTTGAGATTTGATCCGGGTGGGTATTTAGACCAGGCTATTCGCGTAGCGGATATCTTTTTGGATAAAGGATCGTTGATCACGTATACGCAAGGCAGGAAATCCAGGCGCCATGATTTTATCGATGGAAACAAAAGCAAAGACGGCTTTGACACTATTCCTATGGTGATTTTGATGAATCAATGGTCTGCCAGCGCGTCGGAAGTCGTGACCGGAGCGTTGAAAGATAATGAACGGGCTGTTGTTATCGGGAATACCAGTTTTGGTAAAGGCTCTGTGCAGGAAGTGTTTGAACTCTATGGTGGAGCCGGTTTAAGATTAACCGTAGCAAAGTATTATACACCTTCCGGCAATTGTATTCATGACGTGGGAATCACACCGGATATTGAAGTGGATCCTTTAACACAAGAAGACGGCGAATGGCTCGAGGATAAAGAATATTTCCACGTTCCAAGACTTGAACGCATTTTGGATTTTGATCCCCAGTTGAAAGTGGCCTATCAGTATCTAAAGGGTGAAATCACTCTATAATCTTCTTTTGGTTTTCGAACCAATAAATATATCTCATTGCAGATGACTGGAAAGCGGGAACTTATTTGGCTGAGACATATATAGATATAACACTTCCCATCAGTTCCGGTATTCCTCCTTGGCCGGGGGACCTGCCATTTTCAAAAGTTCCATCCCGTTCGATACAAGAAGGTCATGAATGCAATGTCTCACAACTCCAAATAGTTACCCATTTTGGCACTCATCTCGATGCACCATATCATTTTGAAGAAAACGGGATCAAGGTTGATGAGCTTCCTCTCGATGCCCTCATCGGTCCAACATTCATCGTTGAAACGGATGCAGAAGGTCAAATCCGTGCAAATGACCTCCCTGAACTGAATGGAGTAAAGCGGATCCTGTTTAAAACCCGCAATTCGTTGTATATTGCGGATTCTCAGTTCCATACGGATTATGTTTCGCTTAGTCTTGAAGCGGCTCAAATAATTGTTCATGCAGGGATACGATTGATCGGAATCGATTATTTCTCTATTGAAAAGTATAAAGCGGAAGATCATCCAGTCCATCATGAGTTATGCGGGAGTGGGATTGTTATAGTGGAAGGATTGGATTTAAGGCGAGTCAATCCAGGATGGTATGACCTGATCGTTCTACCATTGAAGATCCAGGGAGCCGATGGCAGTCCCTGCCGGGCAGTAT
>CAZXSQ010000022.1:0-1109 GCA_964643335.1 uncultured bacterium | reverse complement strand
GTTAACCGATGCCGGAGATTCTCCACTTCACTCGCCAGGAGCGGTCTCAGAGGAGGCCGTACATATCCCGCTTCAATTCCTTTGAGTCTTAATCCCTCTTTAATATTCGATAATAAATTCTTATCGGCGATAATAGATACCAATCTGCATATTTGTTCCTGCATCTTTTCCGCTTCATGCCACCGGCTGTCCATGGCGGCATTGTACATGGCACAGAAGACCTCGGGTATTACATTGGCCATGGAGGCCACCGCCATAGTTCCCCCCAATCTGAAGGAGTTGCATACATCAGGGTCGCTCCCGCAAACAACCTGAAAACGATCTGAGCGATATTGATTCCATTGTTTAATCGCATCTAAACCTCCACTTTCTTTAATTCCACAGATATTTGGATGGTTTTTAAGCAGGCGTTCAAGCGTTTCAGGCTGCAGCGGATTATCTGTAAACAGTGGAAGATTATATAAGAAAAGAGAGAAATCCCCCAAAGCTTCGGCTACTTTCGCGATATAGGCGTATTGAGCTTCATTGTCATACTTATAAAACCAAGGCTGCAATAGACTGACAGCCTGCACCCCCAAATCTCTGACCTGCTGTACCAGATTCAGTGTGCCCGGAAAATCTGCGCAACCAATATGAGCGATAACGGGGCATCGATTATCTATTGCTGCCACAAATGCTTTTATAACCGTTGCTTTCTCATCCGATGTCAAACAGGGACCTTCACCAGTGGTGCCAGCGACAAATATTCCATCAACTCCCCCCTCTAAAAGTGCATCACACAATGGCTGGATTAAGTCTATTTCAATGGCTATTCCATCCCGGCTGAAAGGGGTGGGCACCGCTGGAAATATTCCTTGAAACATATTTACAACTCTCCTGGATTTTCAGTTTCTTATCATTAAATCATAATCAATTATAAGATTATATGTCTATACATCTGCTTGGCCAGTATTAATCAGGAAAGTTATTAAAAATGCGGGAGTTTATAAATAATGTTATTCCAAAACCGCTTGCTTCATCTCTTCTAAGGATAATTTCTTACCGGCTTTAAATTGGTTCATCACGAAAGTAGGTACTTTTTGAAAACTGAATTGAAGATTTCTCCCCCC
>CAZXSQ010000021.1:17656-25424 GCA_964643335.1 uncultured bacterium | reverse complement strand
ATTCTGGATAACTTTCGGCAAAAGTCTGTACAAGAGAATTTTCCAAGGCGATTTGTTTAATCGTTTCTCCGCTGTACTTTATTTTTTCTCCTCTTTTCTCAAGTATAGGCTGAAGAATGAAAGCCACGATTAACGGAAGAATAACGATTAATAAAAGCGTTAAACCATATGAAATAAGAATGCCCTGCCCCAAACCAAAGCGAACAAGATTTGCACTAATCACATAAATGAAAAAAATCCAGCCGATAAAACCTTGTAGATTCCATTTGTAATCAATTTTCTTGGTGTAATTAAAAAAATAACGATTTAAAGAAGAGAATACATAAGAAAACCAGAAAAAGGTAATATGCAATTCAACCAGCCAGGGAGGATACAGTTGAATTTTCATCCCTCCCAGTCCCATAACAAATGAACTTATGACAAATTGAATTACCAGAGAGGCAAAAATTACGACAGCAAAAAACAACCAGATCATCATGATGTTTATACCTTGATGAAAAAGAGTGTCATCCTTTTAGCCAATCGTCCGGCTAAATGTTATGTACAGTTCCCACAGTTACTCTTCGTTAAGTCCCATTTTTTCCTGTAAGTTATAATACCGCCGCACTATAAGTGGATCTTCAGAGCGTTTCAAAGCCCTTTCATAATAGGTTTTTGCTTTTTCATATTCTTCCAACTGATTGTAAATCTCGGCTGCTCGGAAATGATAATACGGATTTTCCGAGTTTAATTTGAGAGCGGTCAGCGCCTGCTGCAATGCCAGTTTTAAATAAGCAACCTGTTGTCTTTTTGTTTTCTGTTGAAAAGTTTTCAGCCAGTTTCCAGTAGAAAGCCGGAAATACTCTTCAGAGCGTTCACGATTGGTCAAATTCTCAGATTGAAGTCTAAGTTTGGCATAATTAATTTCTTGATCGATTCGTTCCGGCTCCATTTTTTCCATCATTTCCTTAGCCACCCAAGGTGTCTCCATAGGGAGATCCCATCTCAGTGCGGTAAAGCAAATCCAACCGAACAACAACCAGATTATAGATAGCAAACCAAATAAGAATCTCATTATTTATTCAACGTCATTCAACATGGGATAAATTTGCCGTACAAAGCGCTGGAAAATTGTTGTTTTCCCCTTCCTAGTAATTTTATCCATTTTTTAGAAAAATTCATCTAAATCTGATTTTATTTTCACTCTTCTATCAGTAAGGATAATAATGGACGATTTGGATTTATCCTTTTATAATGAATCTATGGATAATCAATTGATTTAGGATTGCTATAATCCAAGCGTCATGGAGATTGTTCTCTACCGTGAAATAAATTCTTGAACTGGACTTAACTTATGAGTGAATTACCTGTCATTCAACCAACGATCAAAAAGCCGTTGCAATCCATTTTGGTAAAACCCGCCGGAGCGGATTGTAATCTGGACTGTACGTATTGTTTTTATCTTGAAAAAAGTGATCTGTATCCGGAGTCCCAAAAACATCGCATGTCTATCGATGTATTGAGAGAAATGATCCGTCAAATGATGAGAGACGGTGAGCAGTCACTCTCTTTCGGTTGGCAGGGCGGCGAACCTACACTGATGGGGTTGGATTTCTTTCGCAAGGCAGTTGAATTCCAGCAAAAGTTTGGAAGAACCGGTCAATCAGTCGGTAACGGTATACAAACCAACGGTATATTGATTAACGAGGACTGGATCAAGTTTTTTAATGAGTACTCCTTTCTGGTGGGATTGTCTCTAGACGGACCTGAACATATTCATGACCGCTACCGGTTCAACAAAGGAGGAGGCCCCAGCTGGTCAAAAGTCTTGGATGCCGCCAAACGCATGCTGGATCAAGGGGTCGCCGTAAATGCGTTAGTGGTGGTGAATGATTATTCCGCCCAGTTTCCACAGGAGATTTACGAATTTCACAAAAATCTGGGCTTTGAATTCATGCAATTTATCCCTTGTGTGGAACCTGATCCGCTTCATCCGGAGCGCGCCGCATCGTTTACAGTATCAGCGGAGCAATACGGCAAATTTCTTTGCGATATATTCGATTGCTGGAAAGCCGATTTCAACGGCGATATCCCCACCACATCCGTCCGTTATTTCGATTCAGTTTTTCATACTTACGTGAACTTTCCCCCCCCGGAATGCACACTGCTCGAAGAATGCGGATGTTATGTCGTGGTTGAACATAATGGGGATGTCTATTCCTGTGACTTCTTCGTAGAACCGGAATGGAAATTGGGCAATCTGATGGAAAACTCTTTATATGATCTGCTGAACACGCCGCTTCAACAAAAGTTCGGCTGCTGGAAAAAAGAACTTCCACCTGAATGTCCTGAGTGCGAATGGTTGACGCATTGCTGGGGCGGATGCACCAAGGACAGGATAAGCGATCCCGCTGATAATGGTTCCAACCATTTCTGTCTCTCATACAAAATGTTTTTTGAGCACGCCGATACGGATTTACGCCGCCTGGCAAAGGAATGGACAGAACGGCAGCGCTGGGAAGAAGAAGAGGCAAGAAGGCGAATGGCCATGGCATCCGTGCAAGCATCAAATGCTAAAATAGGCCGAAATGAGCCTTGTCCCTGCGGCAGCGGCAAAAAGTACAAAAAATGCTGCGGAAAAGTCAGCGCTTAGTGCTTACAATGGTGAAAAAGGAGCGCGGACATCTTTGTCCGCATTATGGGGTTATCTCAAAACTATGTTAGATGAGAAAGATGCCACAACATAGGGCAAACACATAGGTTTGCCCCTACCCTATGTAGGGTTAGACCTATGTGTCTAACCGGTAATTTTCTCGGATGGTTAGGGCTCGTTAGAATCCCTACCATATGTAGGGTTAGACCTATGTGTCTAACCGGTTATGAGACAAACTCATTTCAATATTATACACACCTATTTCTTATCCCTGTCTGCATTAAAAAAATAAGTAAACCTTCTTGCAGGCATCCTTCACGGCGGGTTTATCAAATGCGGAAAAAAGATTTATAAAAAAAACCCTGTCATCCGATAATAAATTAAGGATTTTCCTGATTGCGTTTTTAGTTACAAATGCTAGATTTTTATATAAAAGCAATTCAATTATAAAATAAGAAATAATTTCAATCAAAGATAGTCCAAACTAAATAAGTCATGGCAAATTTGCTTGTTCAATCCAGAGATATAGCTGACTTGGTTCGCTCTGCGACTCATGTTTCTGAAATTGATGAAACCTACCGAGTGATCGACCGCTTACTGCCATCTGTTGCCAGTGAAAGCATTTCTATCTCTTTGTTGCTGCTTTCCATACATCCACTCGCTAAAATGTCCCAAATGTATGACGGCCAAACGGTTCATAAACTTGTAGGCGGTTTATTGGCCATTTTGCTGGAGCAAACACCTGATGTTGTCTATATTGATTGTGCGGAGAAGAATGAGTTCATTGTGCTATTGCCGGCAGTCGAACCGGATCAGGCATTAACAGCGGGGGAGGAAATAGGAAGACGTTTTGAGGGAATGGCCAAATCCGTGCTGAATCGAAAACGGCTGAAAGCCCATCTAAAAGGTGGACTCGCTGTATTTCCTCAAGATGCAGATAATCGAATAGATTTATTCAGACTCTGCCGTGAGGCTGTGTTACGCGCCTCTCAAAAGAAAGGCACCATGATTATTCAAGCTTCAAAAGAAGAAATGGTTCATCACTCCACTCAATATTCCAACGATCAATTGGAACGGCTAAAAAACATCTCTTCACGAGAGGGGATTAGTGAGGACATCCTGCTCCGTGAAGCCTTGGATCATATTATTAAAAGATACATGGATATTTAAACAGAAAATTAAAGCAGTGAAGTGCCAAAATAGCGTTCAGCCCGATCTGGTAGCACAGTCGCTACATTGCCGTAGATTTTTTCGGCGATCTTCCGGGCTGCCCAAACATTTGCACCGGAAGATATTCCTACCAGCAAACCATAATCCCGCCCGAGTTGCCGAGTGGTCTCGATAGCATCCTCATCGGTTACCTCAATTACCTCATCCACAAGGGATACATCCAAAATTGCCGGTACAAAGCCATCACCGATTCCCTGAATCTGGTGCAGCCCCGGCTCGTGCCCAAGAAGAGCGGAAACGTTTTTCGGTTCAACCGCTACAATGGTTACGGCGGGATTATTTTCTTTCAAAAACTGCCCCACTCCCTGAAGGGTACCCCCACTACCTACACCGGCGACGAAGCAGGAAATATCTCCACTTAGCTGACGCCATAGTTCTTGAGCGGTCTGTTCATAGTGAATGCGGGGGTTATCCGGATTCTCAAACTGCTGTGGAACATAAACCCGAGGATCCTCTGCCGCCATCTGCCGGACACGCTTCACCGCGCCTTCAATATTCTCATTGGCAGGGGTAAGAATCAATTCCGCGCCGAGAGTCCGGATTAATTTTTTACGCTCCTCGCTCATGTTTTCCGGCATGAAAATGCGTACCTGATAATTTTTCAGTCGCCCAACCAGAGCGATACCAATCCCCGTGTTGCCAGAAGTCGGTTCGACGATAATAGAATCCGGCTTCAATTTTCCATCGCGTTCAGCGCCTTCAATCATGGCCAGGGCGACACGGTCCTTGATGCTGCCACCGGGATTGAGAAACTCAGCTTTCGCATAGATTTTTTCTTCTTTCAAGCGAATCAGCGGTGTATTACCTATAATGTTGAGTATGGTGTCTGTAATCAATTTTTTTCAACTTTTTCTGAAATATTCGGACAATACATCAATTGTGGTGCGGACATCCTGTCTGCACCTTTTTTAACAAATCAGATAAACTAAAACAGGCAATCCATTAAAGAAAAACAAAGCTGTGCCACTTACAATCATTCCGCGTACCGCTTCATCCTTAACTGTATCCTTGTATATCCCTACAACACTGACAATAAAAGCAACCATTGGTAAAAAAGACAGAACGATCCCGCCAAGGGATGCAATGGGTGAACCTCAGCCAGGCCGCATAATTAAAATGATCAGAAAGGTTATCCATGTTGCATACGCCAGTTTTAAACCGACAGTGCCTAATTGAGAAGAGGGCTTGACATTGTTCATTTTTTCCTCAGAAATACCTATTAATCTCAACCAAACAAGTAATCTTTAAGGTAGACTAATGCTTTTTGGATATAAGTCAAAGTATATCAATCATATCCAGGTATCAACAGATTTTTTTTAAGCGTAAAATCAACAGTATGGGATCTTATTTTGAATTGGTAATGCTTCGAAGATAAGCCCATTCAATAATCGAGGAATCTTTAGCGGCGGGTGTACAAAGGCATTGGGATTCCGGTTTGATACCCGCCCGCCCGAGGTCTAAACGGTCTGCATCCCAGCATGTCTGAACGGTGACATCTGCTTCCGTTAATCCATCGCTATGATATTCACAAGCGTAGACCAGCCGTTCAAAATCGTTGTCCGGCATGATGATAAGCGAACCTTTGAGTGATTTTATAAATTCTCCAGCCGCCCTTCCGTGCTCGTAATCCAAGCTATCATTCATCCTTTTTGAATCATGAAGATAAGCGAAAAGTTCCACTACCTTGGTATTCGCTCCCGTGGATTCAGCAAGCCGCAGGCCGTTACTCAAAACCCGCTGCCAGTGGGATACGCCATGAATACCATTCAAAGATAACACAAATTCATTTTGTACTCGTTCTAATATTTTTTTCAAATCCATTCTAGTCAACCAAAATTTATTCGATTTATTTTTGATAAAACCAGGAAACCGGAATCGATCTCAAGACAAGATCGGTATTTTGAAAATTCGGCGATCCTTTTTCCCAATGATAATATGTCATTACCGCCCGATCTTTCAACCAGGTCACGCTGGTGTAACCATAACTGGAATCCGGATCGTCTTCAATATTCTTGATATGCTTCCAGGTTTTACCCTCATCAGTACTAATGGCTGAAGTTAAAGGCGTGCGGCCACGCCACCCGGCTTTGTTGCCGAGGGGGTTGTTATTCCATACCATTAGCAAGTCTTCAGTTTTGGGTATACGGGAAATGGTCGACGGAGCGGCAGGCGCGGTTAAATTCATCGGTTCAGGCTGACTCCAGGTCTCTCCTTTATCAGAACTTACAGATTTGTAAATCCGGTCCAGCCGAGTGCGAATGATCATGAATACATCGCCGTTCTTCAATTCCACCAGGCCGGGTTCCATCGCCGCTGAGTTTTCAATGCTTGCGGTTCCATCCGCTTTATTCCACGTTGTTCCTTCATCATCGGAATAATAACAGAAACATACCTGATCGTTATACGTTTT
This sequence comes from uncultured bacterium, assembly GCA_964643335.1. GTDB lineage: Bacteria > Hinthialibacterota > Hinthialibacteria > Hinthialibacterales > Hinthialibacteraceae > CAZXSQ01. Next base: position 19,152 of record CAZXSQ010000021.1, on the reverse strand, counting down.
ACGGATATTTTTTGAGAATGCAACAGGTGCGAGAATACGTCCAGACGAGAGCTGGATAACCCGCGCATTATTCATGACATGATAGCCTTCAGCGGTACTAACCTGTTTGGGTTCTGTCCAGGTTTTGGCCTCATCCGTGCTGGAACGCATGAAGATATGAAGATCATCCGGACCATTTTTGACGAGAAAGAAAAAAAGGATTTTACCAGAATGAAGGCGAAGAATCGAAACACTCATGACATTCTGCTCCCCGATATTCTCCTGCAAAACGAATTCATCGCCCCATGTGCGGCCATCGTCCCTGCTTTTTTTCGCGGCGATCACAGCCTGGGCATGATCGGCACGCCCGGAAAATCTGCTCCAAGCCAAAAGCAGAGTACCATCCCTAAGTACAACGATATCGCCTTCGCTATTCCGCGGATTATTGTCCGACGCTGGACACACCACAAGCCGAAAGCCTTCATCCGAATCGGCCTGTCCATATACCAATACAGTAAAAAAGGCGAAAAAGGAAAGGAACGAGATTAATGTTAATTTCATGATTTTTTCCTGTTTGAATATAAGATGGTCTATCTTTACTAAAATACTACACCCTAAATCCCATTAAAAGATTAATAAACCCTATCAAACCGCGGATAATCATTGGAACAATGGGGACAAAGAAAAACCAAATTACAAGAGCGGACAGTCCCCAATAAATTCCCGCGATGCCTGTGACCACCCAAAACTCACTCCAATTCTTTGTCCGGTAATTATAATGCATTTCAATGATATCACCGGGTAACCGTTTTATGGTATGCCAGACAAGAAGTATCCCAAATATTGTTATAGGAATATAAAGTAACATAGATGTCTTCCTTCAGAATGGATGACTCTCTCCTCAGAATGTAGGGGCGGTTCGGGAACCGCCCCTTACGAACCGTCCATACCTTCTTTTCAAAAGACATCGGATACTATTCATAAAACAGTATACACAATTTAGGAACTCGTCAAATCTGTAACGCCGGCATCCTGCCGGCTTTTTAACATCCCGCCGAGAAACCAGCCTACGGGTAAAGCAAGCGTCCCCGCTTGCCGAACGGCACAGGCGGGGACGTCTAATCTACACACTGGAAATATGTTACTTAAATCCAGACAAATCAATATACTGAACATTTGTTCATTAAATTGGCCCGATTCTTGCAGTATTAAAAATCGGCTCAAATAAGCAGCCGTTCAGTTTAAATAGAAAGAGAGAATATAATGACACTTCAGCAAGCGAAAAATGAAAACATACAGAAATACTCATGCTCAGATGAAGCACAACCGGATCCTTGGGAGACTTATCTGCGATCCGTCACCAAGGAACGTGATTCTCGTGAGATACCATTCGATCCTTTTCTATTGTCTTGTTTCACAGATTATGAGAAGTACAAAGAGATCATGGAATTTCGTTCTGATATTCTTCCAAATGAAGAAAAAGAGGAGCACTTAGAGATTATATACAGAATCGCTTC
>CAZXSQ010000021.1:2397-17646 GCA_964643335.1 uncultured bacterium | reverse complement strand
AAGGCAAGACACGTCAATGCATATTGGCACTGCTGGCTACTGGCGCAAGTTATGAATATTTGGGGAAGCTGCTGCAAATTTCACCCAACTCGGCCAGAAATTGTGTTCAGCGTGGGATCGACAAAATCAAAAAATGCCTGAAACATGAAGAAGGCGAATTTCCCTCACTCAAAGGCAAAAGGCCCACCGTGCGGGCAGCCGTTTTCCCCTTGGATACTGCCGATGAGCGCAGAAAATTTCAATTTTTCTTGAACGAACACACTGTAATACACGTCTCGTATAAAGGAGATGATTTATTCCGTGAAGTTTTAGTGATTTATTTGACCGGGAGGCCGGGCGCAAGGCAAAAGAATCAGAAAGATATCCTTGACGAAGCGCGGGCATCCCTGCCGCATGAACAAGCAACAAGTGAACATATCTGTTGAAAGATGCAGACAGGATGTCCGCACCCCCAGAAAAAGTGTAGTAGTCTTGCATGGTTATGTTTCTACCACCATACTGTTAGATTCACGATCAAAGCATTTATTCGTCAACAAATAAACTTTCTTAATATTGTTTGAGAGGAAACCGGCTGATGGTTCAGGAACAAATAAAACAATTGGCGAAAACCTTGGTGCATTATTCCACCAAGGTCAATCATGGTGATTTGGTCATCATTATGGGAAGGGGATTTGATACCTTTGAGTTGGCCGAAGCCGTAGCAGCCGAAACGGTGAAAAGCGGGGGAACTCCCTACTTGCATATGGAGGATGACCGTGCCCAGCGCAGGTTACTGCTGGAAGGAAATGAAGAAACCTTCAAAAAATTGGGCGATTTTTTGCTGTTGGAAATGAAACAGGCTCAGGTTTATATCGGGATCCGTGGTAGTTCAAATGTTTTCGAACTGGCAGATGTGCCGAAAGAAAAATTGGAACTCTACGATAAATACATTACCGGCCCGGTACATATTGAAGAACGCGTAAAAAACACCCGATGGTGCGTGTTGCGGTATCCCAATCCGGCCATGTGCCAATTGGCCCAGACATCGAGCGAGGCTTTCCAACAATTTTACTATGACGTGTGCTGCCTCGATTATGCCAAGATGGCCAAAGCAGTAGAACCCTTGGTTGAATTGATGAATCAAACCGATCAAGTTCGCATCACCTCGTCCGAAACCGAACTGCAATTTTCCATCAAAGATATTCCCACGGTAAAATGCGCGGGGGAACACAATATCCCAGACGGCGAATGTTTTACTGCACCGGTCAAAGATTCGGTTAATGGAACAATCCGCTTCAACGCCCCCTCCATTCATGAAGGCATACTGTATAATCATATCAAACTGCAGTTTCAGGATGGGAAGGCGGTGGAGATGGAATCTGGGCAGAACACAGAACGTTTGCGTGGTGTTTTAAGCAGTGATGAAGGGGCTTCATTTGTTGGTGAATTTTCATTCGGATTCAATCCGTATATTCTCACTCCGATGAAAGACACACTTTTCGATGAAAAAATATCCGGTTCACTTCACATGGCGATGGGCTGTTGTTATGACGATGCTCCCAATGGAAACAAATCTACATTGCATTGGGATATGGTGTTAATCCAGCGGCCTGAATACGGCGGGGGTGAAATATATATGGACGATGTGTTAATACGAAAAGATGGCCGGTTTGTCCTGACAGAACTCCAAGGTCTCAATCCTGAAAATTTAATGGGATAATTCAACCTGTGGTAAAATCACCCGCCCTTTCTCCAATTCGGGGACGAAATCCTCCGTATCGATTTTAACACATTCCACCAAATCATCCCCTAATCCAATTTTCTCGAGATAGCGGCCGTGATAGCACTGTTTGACCATATCCAAAAGCCGGTCACGGTACAAATCAAAGAGATCAACGGCAGAACGGGCAGCGTCAGTCAACTCAAACGTGCCGTCAGGTGGTTCAAGAAGCGTAGCGGCTACACTCCCCAGGCATACGGTATCTTCCAGGCAGTACCCCCCTTCCCTGCCGGAGGCCACGAAAAGAATCGATGGTTCTTCTTTTTGGCACAGTTCCCGCAGCATCCGGCCAACCGCATTTCGGTTACTAAACGCGGCGATAAGAATCCAGTCCGCCTCCGACGCGGCGGCAAGTGCTTTGGTCCCATTGGTGGTATAGTGAACGATAGTTTGGCCATCAACAATTTCCGGTTGAAATTCATCCGGTGAATTGCCCAAATCATAGCCAGGAATTTTTAATCCATCTTTTTCTCCGCATAAAAGTGATGGGATACCTTGTTCCTGCAGCACGGTATAAACAGCGCGGGCGTTTTTATCACTTTCCTGTGGAATAACACTTTTTGCCCCGTTAGAAAGCGCTTTTACCATCACTGTTGTAGCCCGCAATACATCCGCAACAATAAGGGTTTTTCCAATCAAGTTTCTGTTACACAATTCATTCCATGTAAATGCAATATCCAGCAACACAATACATTTCCTCCAGGTTGACACCTTCATCATAAAAATTGCAGGCGTAACCATATTTTGGATGAGAATTCTCATTGATGGGTATTTTAATCCTTTTCCAGTCAATAAAACAGCGCAGCTGCATGTCGTCGTGGGTAGAGTAAACGTCCCCGCCTGTGTCTTTTGTTGTGTACCCCCCACAGGTGCGGGCAAGGATGCCCGCGCTCCCAGCAGGGATGCCCGCGCTCCCAATTGCATAATTGCAGTGCTTTGGTACTATTAGTGTGAATTCATTAAGAAGGATTTGCCAACACCATGATTCCAATTCAACTCAGTTTGCGGAATTTTCTTTCTTATGGGGAAAATGTCCAACCGCTCGATTTCAGTTTTTTTAAACTTGCCTGCCTTAGCGGTCGGAACGGACATGGGAAATCCGCTTTGCTGGATGCGATGACCTGGGCTTTATGGGGAGAAGCGCGAAAAGCAGGATTCAGCCGGACGCCGGACGCCGACTTGCTTCGTTTAAACGCAGACGAAATGGAAGTGGAATTTACTTTTCTCCTCAACGACCGTGAATACCAGGTTTACCGCAATTACCGGCGGGGGAAACGCGGGGGCAAATTGGAATTCAAGGGACGCGAGTCGAAGAATGAATCTTTCAGTGTTCTCACCGGAAGTTCTAAAAAAGAGACACAAAAAAGAATTATCGATACCCTCGGTTTAGACTACAGAACGTTTATTAATTCCTCATTTTTACAGCAGGGAAAAGCGGATGAATTTACCCGCCAAACTCCCGCAGAGCGCAAGGAAATCCTCGGTAATATTCTCGGTCTTGGTTTTTATGATCGTCTATTAGAGGAAACAAAACAACGTTTAAGCGTCACCCGTGCGGAAAAAAGAAACCTGGAAGAGATGCTGGAGGATATTAATCAGGAATTGTCAGAAGAACAAACTATCCTGGAGGAAAAAAATCGTCTGGAAAACGAAGTTCATAATAAGGAAAAGCGAATAAACCAATTACTCCAAGAAGAAAAAAGTCTTCAGGAACAAATCACGCAGCTGCATATTGTCCGTGAACGAATCAGCTCGTTAACCAAAGAAGAAGAATCCCTGCAGCAACGAACCGCTGAACTTTCAAATACCAAAGATAAAATTCAGCGCGAACAGAGCGATCTCAACCGGCTTGTTTCTCAAGAAGAAAAAATCAAACAAGAATACGACCGGTATGAGGAAATCAACACTCAACTCAATAAACTGCTCGAAGTCGATAATCAGTACCGCCAATTGGATAAAAGGCATAAACAATTGGAACGCACCATTGAATCAAAGCGTTCAGAATACAGGGAACAATATGCCTCCTTGAATTCGGAACAAGAACAAGTGCAAAAAAGTCTGGAACAGGCCCGCCAAATCATCGAAAAAAGAGACACCATCGAAACGAATTACAGCGCTTTCAAAAAAATCGTTGCTGAAGAGCAAAAAATGGAAAACCTTCGTCCTCAATTCGAGGAACTCAGCAACAAACTCCAAAAAACCGAAACAAAAATCGAACAAGAAAAGCAGTCCATAGAGAAAAAAATCGCAGAATTACACGGATGGACTCATAGAATCGAATCCCTGAAAAAAGAAATAGACAGAATCAATCAAGACACAAAACGTCTTCCGGCATTGAAGAATGCACTGAATAAATTATATGAAGAACGAAAACATATCGAGGAGCAGGGCCAGGCCACTCGCAGCAAAATCGACCGTTCAAAAGCGGAGATTGAACGCCAGAAAAAAATAATTGAAGAAAATGAAGAAAGAATTCTCCTTTTGCGGCGGGGCGAAACTCAGGAATGCTACGTGTGCAAAAGTCCACTGAACGAAAAAGGACTGGAAGAACTGCTCAATACCTATCAAGCAGAGATACAACGATACAAAACCGAAACGGAGCAGTTAAAGAAACAAGTCAAGCAGGATTCAATCCGAAGGAATGAGTTGCTCAAAGAATACGAGCAAAAACAAGAACTCATTAAGGCAAAAGAAAACGAAACATCCAAATTAGAAAATGAATCTCAAAATAAAGTTAAATATGAAACCGACTTAAAAAATCTTGAAGCTAAACAAACAGAGATTCAGCAGCTGACTCAGCAACTTGAAACCGGAACATTTGCCACCGAGTTTAAAAAAGAGGCTGAAAATCTTCACAAATCTCTGCAGGAACTCACCTATGATCCGGAACTCCATTATTCACTAAAAAAACAGCTGCAAGAGAAACGGCAGGATGAAATCATGTGGGAACGCCTGCAGGAAGAATTAAAGAAAGAAAAAGAACTCACCGCCCGGGCAAAAAATCTCACCGAGCAAATCGCTCAAATTAACCATACATTGGAAAAAGAAGACTTTGCTCATTCAGAGCGTGAGGAGCTGTCCGAACTGACCCCAAAAATGGAACCGTTGGAAAAACAACTGAACACACGGTCTTCTCTTCGTGAAGAACAACAGACACTTCGAAACGCAAGATCCGATTGGAACCAACTTCAGCATGCTAAAGAAAGGCTTCCTGTATTGGATAAGGATTACAAAGATAATGAAACGCGTTTAGAACAGACAAAACAACGATTATCCGAAGTAGTGAAACTAAAGGAGGAAAGCCTGCCCAAGTTGAACGTCCTGCAAGAAACGGAAAAGCAACTCCAGCAGAAAGAGAGTGAACGGCTCTCCGTCCAAAACGACAGAGATCAATACAACCTCCAACTTGGGGGAATCACTGAAAAGCATCTACGGCTCGAACAACGGAAAAAAGAATTGAAAGATAAAAAAGAAAAACTGAATGAAATAGTCCGAGATGAGCATTTATATGATATTCTCAGAAAAGCCTTCAGCCGCGATGGCATACCGGCCATGATCGTCGAGCAATCGCTGCCGGAGCTGGAAGAAGACGCTAACCGGATTCTTCATCGTTTGACAAGCGGAACCTGTTCGGTTCGCATGGAGTCGCAGCGGGAAAAACGTTCCGGCGGGATGGTGGAAAGCTTGGATATAAAAATCAGCGATGAAATGGGAACCCGTGATTACGAAATGTTCAGCGGTGGTGAAGCGTTTCGGACCGACTTGGCTCTGCGCATCGCTCTATCACAATTGTTGTGCCGGCGAGCCGGCAGCAAACTTCAATTGTTGGTCATCGACGAAGGATTCGGTTCACAGGATGAGGAAGGACTAAGTTATATTGTCGACGCCATCAATGACATCCAGGATGAGTTCGAAAAAATACTCATTGTAACTCATCTGGAAGAATTGAAAGAAAAATTTTTGGTCAGAATCGAGGTTCACAAAGAAGCGGCTATCGGCTCACGCTTCAATATCGTCTATACTTCATAATCAATTTTATTTACAGGAGAGGAGCGCTAGGATGACAACCATGAAAATAGCGGAAATAGCATTCTTTTTATCATTGTTGACTGTAACCGGTGCGAGCGGAAATGAATCGGAAAAAATCAAGGTGCTGGTCTTCACCGGCGGCCATGATTTTGAACAGGAAGCGTTTTACTCCCTTTTTGAAGGATATGATGATATTGAATACACCAAAGCGGTTCAACCTAAGGCCAATGAAACATTCACCAATGGCACCGCACAAAAATATGATGTACTCGTTTTTTATGATCTCTGGCAAAAGATCACCGAAGAACAAAAAGAGGGATTCATTGAATACTTGCAGTCGGGAAAAGGTCTGGTGGCACTGCATCATTGCTTGGCTTCATACAGTGAATGGCCAGAGTTTCTCGATATAATCGGTGGCAGGTATTTGCTTAAAGAACAAAAAATCGATGGGAAAATGCATTCGACATCGGGCTATAAACACGACGAGCAGATACCGGTCAATGTTGTGGATAAAGACCATCCCATTACCCAAGGGGTCGATGATTTTGAGGTCCGAGATGAAACCTACAGCAATTTCTATACACGCCCGGATGTCCATGTCCTGCTCAAAACCGATCATCCAAACAGCAGCCCCAATCTGGCCTGGACTCAGCAATATGGCAAAGGCCGTGTGGCTTATATTCAACTGGGGCATGACCATCACGCTTTCAACAATCCAAATTACCGGCGGCTGGTCGTACAAGCCATTCGATGGGCAGCCAGGAAAAATGATCCCATTTCGCTATTCAACAACGATGATTTAAGTGGCTGGGAACAGAAAGGCAACGCCGTCTGGAAGGTGAAAGACGGAATCCTTATTGGAACCCAAAATGAGAAAGGCGAATCCGGTGATTTACTCACAAAACGCAGTTTTAGTGATTTTGAACTAACCGTCGAGTTCAAAGTTCATTGGCCGGCCAATACAGGAGTCTGGTTCCGTTATCAAACCCCCAAGACCGCCTACCAGGCGGATATCTTGGAATGGAAAGACCCAGTCTGCTGGACGGGAACTCTATATTGTTCCGGCAAAATGTTTTTGTCCATGAATACAAACAAGGACATCGTGAACCGTGAAGGCTGGAATACATTTGTAATCCGCTGCCAAAGAGATCATATCGTTATCTACTTAAACGGCGAGAAGGTCTCCGATGTTCATGATCAAAGCAGCGGCCATGGTAAAATTGGTTTTCAAGTTCACGCTGGGGAACAATACAAAGACATGGCAGTAATAATCAGGAAAGCAGCTCTGAGACCTATGTGAAATACATAGGTCTCATTCAACGATTTTCACATAGCATAATTCTGCCTTATCGACTTAATCGAGCCGTTCGCGGAAGTAAAGATTGGCCCGTTGATCGGGTCTGAATCCCCGGTCACCAGGTTGACGTCCGGAAGCATAATTTCTGGCCGGATTAAACGAACCGGTCTGACCAATCAAGGATGCTTTTTTGTCCAGCCGTTGGATGAATTTCAATACACCACGAATTTCCCGTGTATTTCCATCAGGAACCTGGAACTCTACATCAATAATAACCCTCACAGTACCGTCATAAGTGGTCGTGGGGAAATAATAGATGGGTACATCTCTAAGGTCTTCGTAATCTTCCCAATCGGACAATCTCTGGAAGTTGTTATTTTCATATTGATGCACATTTCCACCACGATCTGTGGTAATACGAACTCGCACGTCCTCATACTTACTCAAATCAATGGATTCACCATCTGCACCGATCAGTTCGAAATCAATAAGCGACTGTTGGGTCGGTCCACCCCCCTTAGCGAAATCGTCGGGACTGACTAACAGCATAGGCGGATTGGCCGTAATCTGCACCGATTCAGCGGTCAATTTCGCAGTGGGAGTCGGTGTTGCCGTACCCGGTGGAATAGTAGGAGTAGGAGTTGCTGTTGGTCCGGGAGTCACGACAGGTGTGGGTGTAGCTGGAGGAGGTGTCGGTGTGGGAGTCATTTCATCTTCTTGACCGTCTCCAACCACCGGCAGTAGTTGAACATTATCCAAATAAGCCACACCGGCCCCTTGATAGCGAATCTCAACTTTGTTGGAACTTACACCGGTGGAAGTCCCTAAATTCAAGGGAATTTCTCTGGAGATAAATTCTCCGCTTACCGCTCCGTCACCCACCACATTGGGGTAAGCATTGATTCGGCTGCCACCGATAAACACCTCAACCTGGCCACCTTGAACCACGGCGCAGAATCGGATTTTAAACCGCGTATGTATTCTGTCTTGGATAGGAGTTTGAGTAATGGATGATCCGGGCCGTAACTCGACAAAATGGTTGAGCACGTCGGAACCTGGAATCGTTTGTGCGCGCAATATCCCGCCATCTCCACTTGCGCCCGCCTCCCAGGCCATAGGAGCTGTCCCTGTTTCGGCCATCGTCTCAAAATCACCGTTGATGAGCAGTGACTGAGGATCGACTCCTCCCCCCAAACACGACGAAGCAAATGGAACGGGCGTCGGTGTAGGAGTCGCTTCATCTTCTTGCGCAAAACCGCAAGGAGCCACAATGAGCATATATACTATTGACCAGGCAATAAGTCTTAATCGTTTCATGATGTTTACCACCGTTTATAATCTAACTTAAACTTACTCTTTATTATTATATCACCTGCAAAGAAACTTTGTCATTCGTTTCTATCGTTGGTAGACCGTTTCTAAAGTCCGTTGAGCTGTAATATTGCCTTCCGAATCGAAAATACGCCCGCGCGTAATGATACCGAACGCACGAGATCGAACGGTAATCAGGCTGGAAATGCGGTTCATCATCGCTTCCATATCTTCCGGAGACATTTCTTTCTGCAATTCCGTGTTGAGCCGCTCGCGAAGGTCTCCAAGGCCGTCCTTTTTTTCATCCCCAGTGCGGTCTACTTGCCGATTGAGAAATTCAGAGTAGCGTTCTCGGCGTTTCAGGTGAGTGATCTGTGCTAATAACGTACCGATATCGGAGTAAGGCCCATCATCCGGATCTGAAATGACCGTACTTAAATTGAATTTCTTGAAATTGCTTTCCGTATCGTTTTTGATATCCACCGTGCGAAGGACCTGACGGTCAGCAAGATTGCTTTCAATCTCGTCAAATCCTTTATAAGCCAGCAGAGGCCGTCCCACACTTGGCAGTTTGTAATCCGAGATTGAATCAGCAATCGTCCGGACATTATTAATCTCAGTTTGAAATTCATCATCATCCAGGCCATGAATACCGAAGAACATATCGTGCCCACCTGGCTGCCGCCCTTCGATGATGAAGTCCGCCACGATGGTATTGAATAGATGGCGTTCTGCAAGATCAGGCAGCCGCCCGTTCTCTTCGGGAGGCATACATGGCAAAGCCACCAAGAGTTCTCGAGGCGCGGTATTCACATTGATCAATCCCGGCACGATGCTTTGTTCAGCAGCCGTGATCATATTGTACAGTTGGGTGTATTGATTTTCCCATTGATCCAGGCGTTCGCGTTGAGACAATTGAATCTGATAAATTCGGTTATTGCTCTTCGCTCGGTCAGCCAGTTTATAAGTCGGCAATGGTTGATTATGATCCGCCGCTTTGTCTTCCACGCGCTGTGCAATGATGGGGGTATTCACGGTCTCGAATTTGTTACCGGTAAAGAGACGGGAGATCTCACCCAGCGTCGCCAAAAGCCCGTTTTTCACATAAGCGGTGTTATCGATTATATCCAATTGATCGCGCTCATTGCCGGTTACTTTCCAGCGCCGTCTTGGATAAGCAGGAACATATCCCGTATTGTCCCGTCCCGGTGTTCCTGCCAGATAGGCCAGCCGGGCTTTTTGCTCTTCGGAATCACTGGTCGTGTTCCTGCCGCGCCCGAAGATTTCGATACCCTTGAAGAAATAATTATCGTCTCCCATTCCTCCGAGAAAACCGATCCCCGGCGCAAAGAAATTACCTTCGCTGTTAGGGCCAACGGGATTAGACAGACCAAAAGCCGCCAGATCGGGGCGATCTTGAGGATAAATCCATCCTTGCTGAGAACCAAAGCGCGACCGGGTGAATGGATTCAAATCGCGCGTGGTTTTGCGTAGAAATAGGGCGATTTCGATCATCGGCTCATCGCCGGTGGTATTTCTCAAGTCATCCCAAAGATCGGTAAAATCTCTGCGCAAATCAATGGTAAACGCTGTATCCCCATTTCGGAGTTTAGCAAATATGGGTTTTCTAGCCCCTCTCCGGCCTGTTTCGGCAAATATATGATAGGGATTCTCAGTAAAATCAGGGTCGTCATCCACTGTGTGATCGCCTGGGTCCACGATCCGGACAACCGGCGTCACCATCACCTCACCGACGGGCATATCCAATTCAGTGGCCAGACCATCCTGGCCGACGTATTTCCTGCCGAGAACTCTAACGGTTAACTGGCTGTCCACGTTGATATCAAAGCCAGCCCGTGTCAGTTCCCGAACTCCCATTCTCCAGATAAAGGCGGTTACATTCTCCGAAACGCGGGAGGTTTGTCTTCTTCCTTCTGTATCGGTTTGTACATCCGCTGCATTCTCAAAACCACCCAACATCTGATAGAAACGAGTTAACGGACCACCGCCGGAAGGAGCAACGGCTTCGCGCGCCATAGCGCCGGTGGATTCCATCAAATCTCTGCGCGGACGGTTTCTGTCCGATTCATCCAGGTATTCGTAATGATCGCCGATGAAATCCCAGCCGTTCCAATGAGAATCTCTTGCCGGGAAGGAATCTGCGTCTTTGAATCGTTCGAGTCTGGTGTTGTTTGGGTCGCTGCCACCGGTGTAACTGCCAATTGCCGTTCGTCCGATTTCACCGTCATTACCGATCACCATATTGGCGACGATGGCTTGATCGGCGGCCAATTTCATGGTTGGCACGGAGCGTCTGGCTGAAACTTTATTGTCGGCTCGATTGGGATTTACAACGTGTTCCGTCTCGAAGTAAGTCGGATCGGTTCGCTCAAACGACTCGAATCCGCGATAACCCGGCAAAGAAATGATATCCAATCCTTCTCCATTTTGTGGAATATCGACGATCACATTATTGAAGGTGGTCCGGTACTTAAACGAATCAATATAGTTCCCGGCGGGATCGTACAGGGTGACAAGTTTATCCGACGGATTATGAGTCAAAATATCCTCTTGGACATCCACAAGTTTGAAACGAAAATCACTCAATTGGGCATTTCGCAGTTGTGCCGCTGCAGGTCCTGCCTGGATACTGGCCAGGATATTAGCTTTTTCTTTCTCCGCTATCACAGGTTCAACCACGCGGTCGTTCAGATTCGGAACCGCAGGATAGTTCTCACGGATGAATTTTTTCAAAGCCTCCGCATCGAAGGCAAGCAGCAGTTTGTTATCCTCAAGGAGTAAATCTTCACCAGTAACCGACTGACCGATGCGTGTTTCTTTAAGCATTGGTTCAAATGGCACGCCATTTCCAGGCAATCCTTCATTGGCAACCAATTCACGTCCATCATCTTCTTCCCATGAGGGTTTCATTCGCTTAATGATCGAATCTTCAGGGAGAATATAATGACCATAGGGAGTGTTCACCGTCCAGCCGGACAGATCGATATCCTGGGTGGAGAGATTCACCAGTTCAACATACTGGACACGTGGATTGTAGAGTTCCAGGCGATCGAATGAGGTTTCATAAAAAGATTCAGAAAGCGGCGCATTGGCGCGAATTCGAACTCGGAGTTCACCATTCGACCTGATTTCAACACGTTGAGTATCGGAATTCACTCTCCACTGATCGGGAAGAGGATAAGGCGTCAACCGGTAGTTGAGTTTAAATTCTTCACCATTCAAGCGGGCAATATCCCTGCGAATACGCTCCTGTTCAGGCGGTGTAGAAGCCGGGCCAGTAAATCCAGAAACATCACCGTAAGCAAAATCAGAGCGGAACGTGATTTCTTCATCGTTGAAGAAATATTGCACTTCCGGCTGATATCGATGTTCAGGATGCAGATATAGAACGACGTCATACAGACCAGGAGGGAGATTCTCGAAAACCCATTCGGCTTCTTCCACCACTCCCTTGCCCACATCCGTCACCGCGCTCAAGCGCTGGGGTGGAGGAATAACATTCGTAACCGAAAAGATGAACGCCGGTGCCATTGTATCCATGTTCATAACCGGCAAGAAAGGATTAAAGGTATTCTGGAATCCTTGCGGCAAGAATTTAAATCCCGGCTCAGGAGGATCAATAGAACCACGGGTAGGATTCGCAGGCGCCGCTCCCCAATTGGAGTCGAAAATCGCACCGGAAAGCAGGTCTTGGCGATTCCCGTCATCCCCACCGCCGGAAAATACTCGAAATCGATCGCTTCTGGTTGGAAGCTGCGTGGGTTGTCCATTTTCCGAAGTATCATATTCGATTACTTCACCTTGGAATACTTCTTCCGCCTCCAGTTTGATCACCGGCTTGGGCATCACTTCATTGATACGGATCGATTCCACTCCTTCAAACGTAGTTTTCATACTAGTTTGAGGAGGATTCGGCAGCATGAAGCGCATATATTCCGTATAAATATCTTCATCGCGGCTGCTTCTGTTCGGACCGGTGAGCAACCGTGGATGCATGCGAAAAGCCCGTTGACGGCTTGAATATAAATTCAGGGTTCTGAAGGACACCGGATCGGCAAGAACCGGATCGTCTTCGCTTTTACCTAACAGATTTTGCACATCCGGGTCTTCAGCGATCTTAAAGGGCATCCAGGTATCAACATAATCGTATAAGTTCAAAGCGATTTGAAATTCTGCCGGGTCCTCATCCATGCGGCCATCTTCATCATCATCATAGCAGGCAATATACCGCTCTCCGACTTCATCCACTTCTCCGTCGTTGTCGTTGTCTACACCATCCCATTCAGGCGCGTACATTGCAGCAATGACCTGAGGATCGTTAAAATCGGCGTAGCCGTCCCAATCGTCATCGGCGAAGTTGGTTACCAGCAAGTCGTGCCGGGTTTCTGGTTCTTTTATGATATCCCCGTCAGCGGTATCTTCGTCCACATCGGGAAGCCGTCCCAGGCCGGGGAAACCATCGGCACTCATATCTCCGAAACCATCTTCATTGACATGCCATTCTGGATCATAAGTGGCGACCTTGTCTCCATTGAAATCACCGTCATCATCAATCAGATTATCCCCGTCATCGTCGGCGCCGTTTCCTTCTACCACCATGCCGGCGAGAACTTCATTATCCCGTTCGTCTCGCGGCCTGTCACTTTCACCGAGGACGCGAAGCCGTCCTGATACTTCATCTCCCGTACTGCTTTGAAGGTCATCCCGATTATGGCCGTCTTTGTCATCATCCCGTCCATTGGCATAAGCCAAGGCTCCAACATCCGGCTCACTGAAACCATCGAAATCACCGCTGGGATAAAGATTGCCATCGTAATCATCTGACGGCTCGTCCACCAATCCATCTCCATCGTTATCGATTCCGTCGGCTTCGCCTTTTTCGACATCCGGTTCGGCATGAAGCTGCCAATCACCGTCATTATCCACCTGTAATGGGAAAAGATCATCCAAACGCAGTTTTGGGCTGTACTGAAAATCCGCACGGTTTCTATCAGGGTTGGATGGATCCCATAAATCAGCCGCACGCCAGTTATAAGCGGCATTGGGATTGATTTTAGCCACTTCATTGAAGCGCCCGCTTAATGGACCGGAGACCTGGTCGGACTGGCTATAAATCGTGCTTGAATCCCTCAGAATTTTAAACATGGATACCAGTTGGGGACCGTCCGGTTGAGCTTTGGGTTCCGTACTTGGTATACCGTTAATCAACCGCAAATCCTCAACCGTCGCAAACGGGCGGTCATCCCCCTTGGGTTTAAAGACATCGAATTCGGAAGGATCGTCAATACCCTCGTCCCTTTCATCGATAAAGCCGTCTCCATCGTTATCGATGCGATCACCCGGCCGAAAATCATCCGCATTGGTAATTTGGCTTATCGGACCGGTTAGCGGGGTGCCACTTTGATCTCCAGTGGTTGGCCCGACATACCGTTCATCTTCTTCATTCATTAATCCGTCATCGTCATTGTCCTTTTCGTCCCCGTAGATGGCAAAAGGTTCGCCGTCGAAACGCCGGGTTCGAAAAGCCTCACTGTATTCATCCACAGTAAAGATTTTTGGATCGTTATTCCCATTGTCATCCTGGTCATCTACACCGGGTTTCGCCGTTTGAAGTCCGCCGTTAATACCGCCATACCGGTAGTTTACAATTCGCTGGGCCAGTTGGACGGCATCCTGTTTGCGCAATGTCGACCTTCCTCTGTCACTCAAATAATTCACGACACGATTAAACAGAAACAACGGCAGGTCGAGTTCAGCCGGTGAAACACCAAGATTATACGTGAACTCTCCGTTCCGGCTGGCATTATTCCCCGCAAAATTGATATTCATTTTCGCGTTTTCATCAAAAACACCGAGCCTGTCCCCATCGGCATCATAACCGGTTCCAGGGGTAAAGTGAAAAGTACCGTTGTAATCGGGACGGCGTAAATCGTAGCCATCTTCATCCAGCAGATAATCTTCGTCGTCGTCATTAGCCAGGTCTCTAGCCAGTTCAGGATCGGTTTTATGATCGGTCACACCGTCCAGATTATCATCAATGCCGCCGAGACCGGGCTTGCCATCGCCTCGTCCTTGAACGCCGATCGCACGATAACCGGTCACGTCACCCTGTGGATCTTCATCGACGCCGAGTGGAATCGGTGTGGGAATTCTTCGAAGACCACGACGTCGTAACTCGGGACGAATATCGACCTGGTGACTGCGGGCATCATAAGTAATCCTTTTTCCAACCTGGCCTCCATAACCAACCGCCCAGGGGTCCAACAACGAAACATACCTGCGCTGTAAGCGCCCGAGAACGATATGAGGGTTGCTGGGATCGAGGTCTTTGGCCACCTGGCCCAAAACACCTTGTACGGCGGCTTCGGTCGCCTCTTCCACGTTGATGCTTTCTGCATAGGACTCGACGGTCAATTCCTCCATCCGCAATGTGTAGGTAAATCCCACCAGCACAACAGCAAAGACGGAGAGAAGGGCCAAGACAGTCAACAAGGCGACTCCGGATTCTTCCGGCCGTCCTGCCAAGGCATGTTTATCGATATAGCGTTTTTCAAATTTCATGGCTCTAACCTGCCTATAGTCTATTCATTCGGTTTTTCATGCGCCAATACTGCGATAATTGTTTGGAATAAACACCCGCGTTGAATAAGGACGTGGATTATTGTTGCCTTTTATATCCTGGACATAGATGGTAATTTCCACCATGTTCGGCAATCCATCCGTTTTTCTGGCGATTTGTTCGGCTTCCACCTTGAATTCTTCATTGCGCATTAGTTGGGTTGGATTCCTGACCAGGAACTGCGCCGGATTACTCGGGTGCCGAGGGTACATA
>CAZXSQ010000021.1:0-2387 GCA_964643335.1 uncultured bacterium | reverse complement strand
TTCACAATAATATTGTAAAAACTCAACCGTGTATTTCCTTCGATGCTGTTGTTCGTTGCCGGCATAGTGAACATGTTGACACCTGGAGGAATCAGTGCGGTTTCCCGCGAGGAATCCCATTCGTTCGTCATGCGCCACCCGCCGGCGTTGTAGTCATAATACCAGTAGGTGATTCGGATGCCCCGAATCCCATAAGCCAAGACCTGGAAGAGTTTTCCGGGATTCGTGTTCAAGTAAGGCCGGTCTTCCCGCGGGGTAACCAATTGCCCATATTTCGATCCTGTATCCCAATTTTCGATTGCGGCTTCCACTTCGCCTGGAGGCACGACGCTTCCAATGGGAACCGGTCTTGGAACCAGGCGCTTCCCAGTTTGGTTGTCAATAAACTGACCGAAATCCAAGAGTTTATCAGGATCAATCCGGGTGCCGCTGTCCACTTGCAGAATCTGGTACCGGCGTACCAGTTTGGTTCCACTGGGATCAAGTCCATAGGAAATTTCCTGGAGAATCAAATCACCGGAATTTTCAATCGCACTGACGAAATGAATCAAATCACTAGGGAATAAACCGATATCTTCATCAATGCAAGCAGTGTCTCCCGGTTCACAACCTAAAGGATCGGGTACCGGCCGCCTGCCCCGGAGAGAGGTTTCCGCACCGCTGGGGAAATCAGCATCAATAGCATCCAGCACTTCCTCATCAATGAGTCCGTCACCGTCGTCATCCTCTCCGGCACCGGGGACACCATCTTCTTTTGTAGCCACCACGTCCCGATGAATGCCCACAAATCTCAGACGCGGAAAATTCTCCCGGATTCCTCCCCCGGTTCGGGACTGGATTGGTTTCACTGAATCCGGTGTCAGATATGCAGACCGAAGGTCTCCTGCAATATAAGCCAACGCACTTCTCGCCGTTTCGTTGACTTCCACCCGCACCATGGCCGAATCTCTGGCCGTCAATACGACACGCATGGTTTGAGCAGCCATTCCAGCAAGAATGGAAATTATTGCAAGAGAAACCAGCAATTCCACCAGAGTAAACGCAGCGAGTTTGTGGTTAAGTTGCTTTTCCTCTGTGAGTGCTTTTTTAATCATGATTACGCCCTTTTATATTTCGTTATTCAGCTTCCTAAGTATTATTTTTTGTTTATTCATAGGCCAAGGACGATACAAGTCCTCTAGGCTGACCGCCTACCAATGTAAATGATTCCTTCGGATCCCTTATGTTAATAAAACCAATAAGTTTAAAGTCGTATTTATATGTGTCTTCATCGATTTCACCATCTAAATCGTTATCGAGCCCGTCTTGTTTTTCTTCATCGATCCCCCACTCCACAGCGCCATATGAGATTTGTTGCGATCGTCCACGAGTCGGTGGTGAAGACCCTAATGAGTGAGTGGAGCGCGGATCAACCCGTTTTAAATCCCCGTCATCATCTTTTCCGTTTCCTCCCCAAGAAATAACGATCTCAACCCGGCGCCAATCCGGCAGAGGGGAGGCAATGCAATCTTCATCTATTTGACCATCCTTGGAAGGCCGTTGAGTATAAGCCCGCAGAAAAGTAGATCGCCCGCTCCGGCGATTGGCTTGGATGGGAAAATCGAAGTCTATTCCATCCTTGATTTCTTCATCCACTCGGCCATCGCCGTCGTTATCGATTCCATCGCCCAGATCGGGAATACCATCGCCGTTGATATCTTCGAGGCCGTACCGGCCGTTGTCAGGAACCCGGGCCACGAAAATCTGCCATTGATACCGATCATAAGGTGGCGGAAATTTTGACGGACTGAAAGGAAAACGGGCGGCCTGACAGTCTTCATCGATCATTCCGTCACCGTCGTCATCGATGCCATTCCAAATTTCTTCATCGATACCCTCGTCGATCAATCCGTCGCCATCGTTATCAATTCCATCCGCTATCGCCGGGGTATTTGGATTGTTATCGTTATCCTCACCTTCTGCGTCCCCGTCGTTATCCATTCCATCGCCCGCCAGCAGCGGCAGCATAAAATTGGAACCAAGAACTCGAACGGAAGCGAGGCGGCAATCTTCATCGATCAATCCGTCCCGGTCGTTGTCGCGGCCGTCGGCATATTCTTCATCCATATGGGGTTCAGGATCATAATACAAATCACCATCGCGTGCTTTTGCGGAAAACATCCGTGGTATCGAACCGCTGCTTTGAGGTCCGCTGTCACCATCGTCGTCAACCACACCGTCGCCGTCGTCGTCGATGCCGTTGGGCCGGTTGCTTCCGTACCCATGGATGAAATTCAGCACATCCGGCTCCGGCATCCCATCATAATCGGCATCGGGTTGACCGTTTTCATTTAAATCCGATGTAACCCGGCGAGTGGCGAACTCGGCGTTGTTGGTGTCGTCGTCGT
>CAZXSQ010000020.1:25589-26753 GCA_964643335.1 uncultured bacterium | reverse complement strand
CCAATAACCTTTCGAACGGCAAGTAAAACACCGGGCATGAAGCATGAACGGTTTAATGAATCATGCCTAATCCTTAAGGTCTGACCTTCTGTACCAAATATCACTTCTTGATGCGCTAATAATCCAGGTAATCTAACACTGTGTACTGGAATACCGCTATGGAGTTCCCCCCGAGAAAGATTATCTTCAATTGTTCCACGTGGAACATTTTCTTCTTTAGAAATGAGTTCTGCTGTTTTTATTGCTGTTCCCGAAGGAGCGTCTTTTTTACCTGGATGGTGGAGTTCGATAATTTCAACATTTTTAATAAATTTTGCAGCCTGTTTCGAAAATTGCATTAGAAGCACCGCCCCGATGGCGAAATTTGGGGCGATGATTACCCCAGGAAATCTATTTTTACATTGAGTCTCCATCTCGTTGATCTGATCGGATTTTAGACCTGTTGTTCCAATTACCCCGCCTGCACCACTTTCTATAATTGTTTTTGTGTTGGCGTACACAGAATCCGGCGCGGTGAAATCGACAACGACATCGGCTTTTAGTTCTTTTATTGCTTTGGATAAATCGTCTCCAATATCTAATTGGCCGGCAAGATCCATATCATCCGCATTTTTTACAGCATTGACGGATTCCTGCCCCATTTTTCCTTTGGCTCCATTGACAATTACTTTAATTTTCGCTTCCATTTTGACTACTCCGCGATTGATATCTTGCTTTTTAATCTAAATTTAATGTAGGATACGTTTTAAAAAATTATTGGTCAATTGTCATGATTGCACAGTTTATACATGGACTACTCTTTTTTTGTTTAATTTTTCTCACTTTCTACCCCGGTATTGAATTTCCATTCAAAGTAACTTTGTTTCTTATTTTTGGATTTTCATTCTTCTTGCTTCATATTTATCTTAAATTAAATAGAAAATCCATATTCCTTTTACAGCATTTATGTTCGAGAAAACAAACTTTTCTTTCAACATCACTTGGCTTTTCGTTCTTTTTCATGTGTCTACTTATGCTGCTTCTTTCACCTTCAACCGGTATCAAAGCAGAAGTCTCTGTGAACGATAGCAACCTTATCAATACTTTTTTGGTGGATTTAAATAAATTTCAGTTAAAACCTTCATTGCTTCCCGACAAATTAATACTCAATGAATACGATTCCGT
>CAZXSQ010000020.1:17616-25579 GCA_964643335.1 uncultured bacterium | reverse complement strand
TTTCGGGTAATTTTCAAATCCATAAGCCTGTGCGGGCAATGGTATTATACGCTAATTACGGGAATATAACCTTTAAAATTGACAACCATGAAGTTTTAACAAAAACAAAAAATGATATTGAACGTTATCAACCTGTTAAAATTGATCTTTCATCCGGAATTCATAAAGTAGAATGTCTCATAGAGAAAACGTTTCCATTGCCTCAGCTGTCAATCAGCACCACGGAAAATACTGAACAAGAATATACTTATTTAGAAGGCCCTTTTTTATCTCCGGATAAATTCATTTCATTTCGCTTTCTTACATGGTTTGAATTTTTATTCTTTTTCTTTGGATTAATTTTCTTTTTCTTTTTTATTCCATTTTTTAATCATTTTATGTATAAAACCGCCTTTGTCATTAAACAGTATCCTTCAAGTTTTTTAATCTTGGGTTGGTTGGTTGCGATACTCGTTTTTATCTATTTACATCTCAACATATATCAAAAGATAGAAAGACAATATGAAGCCGATGAAGCGGCATTTGGTTTAATGAGTGAGAATTTACTTCTTGGTCAGTCTCCGCCTTTGTTTCACTACGGACAGCCTTATCAGGGAACATTTGAATCCTTCCCCTTATCCTTCAGTCTCTTTTCACATGAAGAACCTTCAATCGGTTTAAAATTTTTACCTCGATTCTGGGGAATTTGCTTTATTCTTCTAACCACTTTAACTTTCATATTGTATGGTAATTTTTCCATTGGTCTTTTTGTTTTTCTATTATTAACTCTCAGTGGTATTCACTTTCATTGGATAATATCAAAAGCCTGGTTTGGTTACTCTTTCACTCTTTTTTGCGGTTCATTACTGTTTTTGATTTCACTTCATGTATATAATCGAAATACTCTCTCTCCAGGATTATGCTTTCTTTGGGGGGTTATTTCTGGCATTGCACTTTATGAATTACCGATTGCTTTGCCATTTGTTATTGTGTCTGGATCCTTGTTTATTTATGCATTAATTAGGAAAGTTCACTTCAAATGTATTCTTTCAAAGTCTTCCTTTCCAAAAAAAATTAATTCTTATTTTCTACCCATTATCATGGATCGGTCTTTTTTGGCGGGTATTGTTGGAATTCTATTATTTTCTTTTCCCTATTATTTATCTTTTCTACCTATTTTTGAAAGCGGTGCCGCACAATTTCTTGTCAAAGGAAGGGTACTTCCACCCCCTAGAGTTCCAGAAGAAAATCCACTTTTTGACCGTTTTTTAGACGAATGTCTGCCGACAATTCTTGGATCACGTGCTCCGCACAACCAACTGAATAATCTTCCCGAAGTCATATTTCCTGATCTTATTCCTTTGATTTTTTTATTAGGATTACTTATTTTTCCTTTCATTTCCGGCTCTGTTCTTCCTAAAGGTAACTTGCTACATAGAAAAATATTTTGTACCATGACTTATTCGTTAATTATTTTTACGATTCTCATTGTGACATATTCCCCTTTTGGAATATGGCCATGGTATCTTCTCCCAATTTACTGGTCTCTTCCCATTCTTCTCATTACAGTAATCTTTTGTTTTTGGTCATGGTCACCTGCTATAGCGGCCGGTATTGTAATCGCTTCAACAATATCTTTTTCTTCTTCTCTTTCAGCCTTAACGCAAATGCAATTTCAGCCTTCAAGCCTTGCCTCCGCTGGACTCCCACTTCCAACTGATTTTTCGAGAGTGAAAGCAATGCTTCGAAAAAATAATGTTCGATATGTCATTAGTGATCAAGGCTTCGATATTGCCGAAGGGGTTGTTGGCAGGGACTGGATAGGTGAGAGCTTAACTTTTGATTCAAATATGGAAATTATCGCACTAAATAGATTGTTACGCCGGCTGCCTTCTGGCGCGCAGGAATTGATTCAATCCAGTCGCGTCGCATATCTATTTCACAGTGATTACTATTTCAATAATCCACCTAAAAATAATCAAGAGAACTATACTCCTCTTTCATTTAAACATCTGGATCTATTGTTCGGTCAAAAAAATTTGAATTACAATAAGCTCGACTGCGGTGAGTACATTCTTTATATTCCTGAGAAAAGTTGTGTAGGCATACGAAAAGATTTGTGGGAAGTCAGTTCATCCAATCCTGTTTTTCTTCAAGCAGCATATGATCACAATATGGGTATTCGTGCTCATGGTCGTGAAGCTTATTGGTCAAGCGGTCCAATACCCGAAGACGGAGCATGGATACGCGTAAAACTTGATGAACAAATGTTCATTAATAGAATTATACTTTTCCATGGAACCAAAATATTTGATTATCCACGTGAAAATGAAGTCTGGATTATAAACAATAATGGAGTTCATAAAAAAGCCGGCAGCCTCGAGTTTGATTTTGAAGTTCGTTCCAGCGGGCTTATTCTTGATAAGCCAACTCTAGCGAAAGAAGTACTTATAAAAGTATTTCAACCTGAAAAGGATTATTGGTGGACAATATTCGAAATGTGGATTATCTAGTTTGTTTGTCTTTGATTTTTTCTTCTTTTGATGGTATAAAAACAAATCCAAACTTGTAAAATGGAGGCTATTCATGAAGGTATTATCAATAATTCTTATCGTTCTGGCTATTCTATCTATTGCTGGTGGAGTGGTTGTCAAATTACTCGGTCTCGATCTATCGGCTTTTGGGTTTTCCGATGTTTATCCTTTCAGACCCCAAAGTTTTATTGACTTTGCGGATACCTTGTTACTGTTAGCCATTGCGTTCATTGGACTGAGTTTGGCAGAAAAACAAGAATAAAGGATTATTAACAAGGGGAATACATAAGCAGGAAGTAATGTACCTCAAAGGATTGAGAATTAATCATCCTCTTCATCCACATCTTCCAATTCTCCTGGCTTTGAATACGTGGCTATAACAATAGTTGACGGTTCTCTCAATCCATTAATCGGGCACTCCTCGCAGATATCCAGCGGTGGTTTTGGGGGATCACAAACGAAGTATTCTTGTATCCTGATCTTACTTGGGCTGTAAGAAGGGCAATAACAAGCCCTTTCTATAGCAAGTTCGCGATCAAACTTTGTCCCTTTTTTGAGATTCGATTCATCTCGATTGTTTTGCATATGCTTAAACTCCTATTAGACACACTACCGGACACCAGTTCTATTACTGCTTAAAAAATAAATATTATTTAATTTGATTTTCAATCCGGCAAGTTTTAATCTGAATTTTGATAGATTCGCTATTCATAAAAAAATAATTGACAACAAAATAGTATAATCGAATAAATTAAATTAGCAAGAAATTTTTGGAGATACCCTTCTGGGAGGAATAGAAAGCTTTAATAAACAGTAAGATTCATTCTTCCTCTGCTTCAGGCTTTTTCATAGGCATCAAGACATATAAATAGTTTTCATTTCCTAATTCCCTTATAATGGCAGGCCTGGAAGGATCCCAGATTGAAATTTCAATTTTCTCCGACTCAACAGATCTCAAAAAATCAATCAGATAACGATAATTATATCGAAGTTCTAATTCTTCTCCTTCGTATTCACAGTTAACAACATCTCTGCCTTCTCCTCCCAATTCTGTCCGTTCTCCAAAAAGCTCCATTTTGCCAGTCTTGACAAACAAAAGAAATCTTCCTGTTTCTGAACTCGCAAAATTTGAGGCCCGCCGAACCCCAGCAAGCATTTCATCTCGGTTTGCCCGTACCTTTATATCACCCTCTGGAGGAATTATACGGTCATATTGAGGAAATTTGTCGTGTAGCAGGTTTGATACAAGTACTGTGTCACTGCAAGTAATTTGAATTCTTCTTTCTTGGAAAACCAACTGAACCTCACCCTCATCCGGAAGCGAATGCTGTACCTCGTTTAACGTTCCACTAGGAATAATGGCAGAAACCTCCTTCGTGGATAAATTGTCTCCTTTGAAAATATATAGAGCCATTCTTCTTCCATCTGTTGCAACACAATACAAACCCTCTTCTCTTTTATGAAACTTTACACCGTTGAGTTCATAGCGTGATTTTTCCGGAGAGGTCACAAAATTGGTTTTGCGAATAATTTCCTTTAACACTTCTATTCCCATTGTTACTTCTTCACCCTCATCCACAGCCATGAATGGGGGAAAAAGATCACCGGACTGTCCCCTTAATTTGCCGTTAAACTCTCCACATTGGATATGGATGAAGCCATCATTCTCAGTAAAAACAACATCTTCAGCAGGCATATCGCGAACAACTTTGGTGATAACGTCTTTCGGAATTACAACAGAACCTGGTTCTTCAACCTTCGCTTCACCCATACATTTAATCGTCAGGTTCAGGTTGGTTCCAATAAAGTTCACCTTGTCATCTTCACAGGATACAAAAATATTTTCTACGATGGGATTTGCAATAACACTCCCTGCTGCACTTTGAACAGCCCCAATACCTCTTCCCCAAGTTCGGTATGAGCTTGTAAATTTCATTTGTTTTCTCCATCCCAGTTCTAAAAAGCATATATATATTCTAATATATTCTTTTATGATTCACTATTATTCTTATTCCTGTGAATAAATTAAAAAGTTTAATTTTAAACCTGATATTATTGTACTTAAAAGATTAATAACTTGTTAAAAAAATTTGTATAAACTTGGACAAGCTGTTTATTAAAACAATCATGAGAGATATATTTATCTAATAACAAGCGAATTTTACAGGATATCCACACGTTTTCAGTCGTGCCAAGAATAGCATAAGTCTTTTTTACTTCGAAGTAGTCAAAGTTGACAATTTAGCATATCTTACCTATATTTTGGTTAGGAAGTAGAACCTTTATTCTGTATTTCAAGGGAAAAAAATGAAAAAAAACGGTTTTACACTAGTTGAATTGCTGGTTGTGGTAGCCATAATCGGTATTTTATCCGTCATTTTAGTACCAAACGTTCGGGAAAATATGCGCCGTGCCAAAGTGGCCGGTACAGCAGCTCTTATCGGTCAGCTTGAGATGGCAATTGTACAATATCATCAAGATTTTGACAAATATCCTGAGAGTTATAATCCACAATTACTTTACATTGCATTGACGATGAAGGCAAAAACACCTTATGAACCGGATCAGGATAACCTTGTCATGAAACGTCAGGGCGATCAGATCTGGATAAAAGAGACAAATCCTAGTGATGGGCGAAGAAGGGAAATACTTCAAGAAGCAGGTGTACCCCCCAATACTATGACAGCTCAGGAAGACGAATACGTGATAGTAGATTCCTGGAGCAATCCAATTTATTACATTAGCAGTGATGAATATAATCCCGGCGGCCGAACGGATTTCAGAAGAGCGGGAAGAGGAGCAAGACTTGATAAGCCTTGTGCCTACGATATGAGGGATGGATCTCGTTACCAGCCCTATAAACCCACTTCTTTTCAATTAATCTCATTTGGTCCGGATGAGACCACCATCACTCCTTCGACAAGAAACGGTGGAATTGGCTCCATGATACCGACCGATAAAGAGGACAATGATGGTGATGA
This sequence comes from uncultured bacterium, assembly GCA_964643335.1. Classification (GTDB taxonomy): domain Bacteria; phylum Hinthialibacterota; class Hinthialibacteria; order Hinthialibacterales; family Hinthialibacteraceae; genus CAZXSQ01. The sequence goes on along the minus strand of CAZXSQ010000020.1, from coordinate 20,085 downwards.
TTATATAGACAATGAAGATAGAGTCAGAGAAGGTGACCCTATGAGTAATGAGCCTGAAGTGGTTGCCGAAGATGATATTACAAACTTTATGTAAATAAATCTTTAAAATCGGGTAATAAGCACATACAAAAAGTAAGACAAAAGAAAAAACTGAAGAATTAGTATGACCCAGATTTTCCAGCCCCTTTTAGAGCTGGAATTTTCTTTTTCCAGTTCGGCTGGAATAGAAATATTATAGAGTGCATCCATATTTTTCTGATATCGCCGTTTGACGGAAGCGATTGCCTGCCTGATTTCCGCCCTGCATTCACGATTTTTAGGGGCTTCCAAAGACATTTCAAGTTTTGGCAGAAGTTCAATTGTCCCAAAACGCCCTATGAATTTTGTCGTTTTCTTCCGGATAGAAAGTAATGGATCATCAAGGCCTGCAGAAATTGAATCTAAATATTTCTCGTCGTCTAGTTTATCAAAATAATCATAAGCAGCCTCACGAACGTAATTTACCTCGTCTTTGAGTAGTGGAAGAAGTTTTTGTGCGACATTGTAACCATAAGCGGTTTGGTATCGCACAACACTTTCACGTACAGGAGCAGACGGCAGTTTTACGAAAGAAAGCAACGCTTTGGAAACCCGATCGTTACCAAATTCCCTCAAAATATGAATTTGATGCAAAAGCCGTTCTTCTTCAAGATCATAAAGATTGGGAAGGATGTCATCGATTTTTTTCTCCAAGGAACGGATATCTTCAAGCCGTAATCGGGCAAGCAGTAATTCTTCTTTTTCGATAATCAGGCGTTCAAAAACTTGCTTGGCCAGACTGAGACACCGTGATTCAATAAAATTCTCTCCTAAATCATAAAGAATCTTGTGATCGACGTCTTTATAGGACAAGATTTTTTGACTGACTTTTCTGGCTGCTGCAATTCGTCCTATTTTTGTGTGACCAATCGCCAGCCAATAACGTGCACCGACCTGAATTTCCGGCCGGTCTTCATATTGCAAAAGATTTTCGAACGTTTCTACTGATTGTTCATACATCCCTTGCTCGAAGAGTGCGCGCCCCCACAATCCTAAACTTAAAGGCTGAATAGTACCGACCATCGATGCTCTTTGGAAAAGACGAATAGCTTCCTTATAGTCATTGGCCTCGAATTTAATACGGGCTAAGTGCTCAAGAAAAAGGCTGCATGTTGGTTCTAGTTCAACGGCTTTCTCATAAAAATCCTGTGCGGTGTTAATGTCGCCGTTTTCCTGGAAGGCGTATCCGAGATTGAAATAGCATAGCGCACAACTAGGATCAGCCTCCACAGCCATTTTGTATTGATCAATGGCCTCTTCGAACTGGCCGTTGTCAAAATGATTCCTTCCGGCATCTAAAAATTGTTTAACCTCCCTTTTGACCATAAAAGAAATTTTGCCTGACTGAGATTCCATCATCTGGTCGGTTGAGTCGTTTTGGGGATTATTTCGACGAAAAAACACAGTCTATCCTCGAATTAGAGAGTTCAGGAAGATTATTGATGCTTAGAAAGCATGTATTAAATTTTACTTACTTTTTGACAAATAATAAATTCCTTTTTTTAATTTATTTTGAAATATCTTTTTTACTTGTGAGGAGGGAAATCATTAAGCAATCTTCTTAATTGATCAACGGCAAAAGTACAACTTCTTTCTCGAACAGTTTCTCGTCCTCCCGGATGTTGTTTTTTGAAAGGAAAGACTCCTTTGTCCTTTTCGAAAACAGCTGTCCATACTGTTCCAACAGGTTTTTCTTCTGTCCCGCCTGAAGGTCCGGCGATTCCGGTAATCGATATGCCCCAATCGGAGTTGTATTTTTCGCAGATGTCTTTTGCCATTTCACAAGCCGTTTCGCGGCTTACGGCGCCATATGTTTCCAACGTGCTCCGTGGAACATCAAGTTGATTTGCTTTGATTTCATTACTGTAAGAAATTATTCCACCAAGGAAATAATCGGAAGAACCTGGAATGGCTGTAATTTTTGAGCTAAGAAGTCCCCCGGTACAGGACTCGGCCACAGCCAGTGTTTCCCCTCTTTCTGCTAGTAAATTTCCAACATGTTTCTCAAGAGATATTTCTTTTTCTGAAAAAATATACTCTTTTAATTCATTGCGAAGAATGTTGGAGTATTCTTCCAAGCGTTGTTTGATTTTTTCGGAACGGTCTGGTAGAGAAAGAGTTAAAGTAACTACCCCGAAGTGGGATAATGAGGAAATGTCCAAATCGGTGGTAGATGGAAATTTATTTCTGATAACTTCGTCAATGACGGATTCTCCAACACAGCAAAAGTAAAAACTTTGGTGCAAGCCGGGTTGGGGAAGTATTAATCGATCGCGTAGGAAGGGAAGGACATCATTTTTGACCATAGGCTCCAACTCCATTGGAGGCCCAGGTAATGCAAGAACGATTTTATCATCCTTATCGTAGACGAGTCCTGGGGCTGTACCGTTT
>CAZXSQ010000020.1:9144-17606 GCA_964643335.1 uncultured bacterium | reverse complement strand
TGGATTTTCAAAAAAGGCTCCCGACACAGGTACCAGAGCTTGGCGACGGTTGTTTTCAGATATTGAACGGCCGAGAGCTTTGAATCGTTCTTTAAGCATGTTTAGAGCGTCGGGATGCTCTTCCAGTGGTATTTCCGTTGCATCGGAGATTGCGTCGCGGGTGACATCATCCATGGTGGGGCCAAGACCACCTGTTACCAGAACCAGTTTCACTTCTGAAAGCGCTGTGTGTAAGGTTTTTCGAAGGTATTCTCGATCGTCTCCTACCACAGTGCAGCTGCGGCAGGAGAGGCCAATGGAAGCCAGTTCCCTGGTCAAAAAACAGATATGCCTGTCTTGTCTTTTTCCCGAAAGAATTTCGTTCCCGCTTGTGATAATAATGTATTGATCGATTTTAAGTGGAGTATCACAGACCATTAATGGTGTCCTTTAGGTTTCAATATAGAAAGACATTATTGCACCTGGAAGCGGTTTTTAAAGGATGGGAAAGATTACAACGCACGAGCCAAAGTAAGCACGTCCACGCGTCTGGCTCCGTACTTCTTAAGAACCGCACTTATTTCATTAACTGTGCTACCAGTCGTGTAAACATCATCAACTACCAGAAAAGATAAATTTTCTAACGAAGATGCCGACAAGGCATCGAATGCACCTATTAGATTGCTTCTTCGCCGTATAGGATCGAGATTTGATTGAGGAGGTGTTTTACGCGTGCGATAAATTAAATCTTCTCGTAGTGGAATACCAGTGTAATCGATTAAATGCTTGCAAAGAAGTGTGGATTGATTGAATTCTCTTTCACGCAATCGCTGTTTGTGTAGAGGGACAGGAACAATCGCATCGTATTTGGATTTTGAATAGTGAAGATTGAAACCGTCGGTCAAAATCGTACCTAATGGCCCCGAAAGAGAAGTTTGATAGTGGTATTTCAATCCATGTATCAATGCTTTGACCTTTTTATCGGAATATGAAAGCACTGCCTGTGCGGTATTGTAATGAACTTTGGTTGTTGGGCATTCTCGACAAAGAAAATTGCCTTTTGGTTTTTCTTTTACTGGGTATCCACAGCGAGGGCAATAAGGTCCTTGGATTTTTTCTAAAGAGGAGAGACAAAAAGAGCAAACAAGGGTATCTTCACGGTCTAGTGGCGATCCGCATGAAATGCAAACAGCCGGATAGACCAAATCAATGAATGCGTCGCAAAGTTGATACAAATCCGATAGCACTTGTCTAAATTATTTTAACGATTGGCCAGGTAATCTTTTAGCGCATCCTGCCATGTTCTCATTTCATCATAGCCGATTTTTTTCAATTTTCGATTTTCCAAACAAGAATTTTTGGGACGTTTTGCCGGGGCGCCGTATTCTTCGGCTGTGACAGGATTTATTTGAACCTGCATGTCAGCCAAATTAAATATTTTATTGGCAAATTCCAGCCATGAACATTGTCCTTTATTTACTAAATGGTAAAGCCCAAAATGTTTTGTACTGGTGATTTTCTTTATGATGGCAGCCGCATCGCGGGTATATGTTGGGGACAAGTACTCGTCGGAGACAACGCGTAATGGTTTTCCTTGCGCACCGAGCCGCAGCATGGCCTCGACAAAGTTGGTGCCTTTCATTCGGCTGGGTGTTAGACCGAAAAGACCAGCGACGCGGAAAATAAAATATTTTTCGCAGGCATATTGAACATAAAATTCGCCGACTAGTTTCGTCACACCATAAGCGTTTATTGGGTGAGTGAAATCTTCTTCAATATAGGGATCTTTTTTTGAACCGTTGAAGACATAATTGGTGCTTATATGAGCAAGGGGAATATCCAATCGGCTGCACTCTTTAGCCAAAAGGAATGGCCCCAATGCATTGACTTTATAGGCTTGTATATTTTCTGTCTCACTTTCATCCACCCGTGTGTAAGCGGCGGCATTGATAACCAGGCCGGGAGAATTGGACGATATTTTATCATGAACAGAGGATTCGTTTGTGATGTCCATATCTTCATAATCATACGCGACAACATCATGGTCTGAGAAAACATCAACAAGATCAGAGCCTAATTGGCCCAAAGAACCGGCGATTAAAACACGCATGGTGCATCCTTTGTAAGTAAATTCTTAAAGCAAACCATAAATCTGTCATGCGGAATGCTTCGATGTTTTTTATAGAATGCTAGAATAAATGCTCAATATTCCAAAGAGGACTGAAACATGATTGACGGCGTAAAAATAATTCCATTAAAAAGAAATGCGGACGATCGTGGTTACCTAACCGAAATTCTCCGCAATGATGACGAATATTTTATTAAATTTGGACAGATTTATGTGTCTTATTTACGAAAAGGCATCATCAAAGCCTGGCATAAACACGAACATCAGACGGATCATTTCTACGTCGTTCACGGCACCTCCAAAATTGGGTTATTTGATGACCGTGAAAACAGCCCTACAAAAAATACTTATCAGACAGTCATATTGGGTGAGGCGGGAAACGATGCCTTACTGGCGATCCCGCCTCTTGTTTGGCACGGCCAGATGTCTTTGTCCGGCGTGACTTATCTGATCAATATGCCAACGGAGCCTTACAAGAGAGAAAATCCCGATGAAATTCGTGCCTCAGTTGATGATTTTGACGATATCTGGACAATTGCCAATCGTTAACTGAACATGACTTAATCTTGTTTCTCTTCCCGTTCTTCTTTCCATTGCTGGAAGTCTTCTTCAATGTTGGGAGTCCATTTCCGGTCGATTTCACCCGGTGTGTATTTTCCTTCTTTTAAACGCTGATGGCCGAACTGATCTCTAAGACGAATATCTTCTGAACGTTTCACTACTTCTTGAGCCAGATGAGGCGGGATGAATATAATCCCTTCACGTTTGCCCAAAACCACGTCACCGGGCATAACGGTAGCTTCACCGATCCGGATCGGAATGTTGATGCCCATCAGCGTGACACCCCCAATACCGGTTGGATCAAATCCGCGGACGAAGGTGCAAAAATCAGGCATATCATAAATTCCCTCAAGGTCCCGAATACCACCATTAATTATCATGCCGGTTTTGCTTCTGGCGTAGATGGATGTGGCTAAATTATCGCCGGCGTAGGTTCCATGCTTGATTTTTCCGAACATATCAACAACGATAACGTCGTTTTCCACCAAGGTGTCGATCACCCATGAATTTTGTGCTCCTATGCGCTTATCTTTTTCTCCCAATTCGTTCGTCACGTCGTGGAGATCAGGCCGTTTTGGCATAAAAGCCGCCGTAACCGCCCGGCCAACCAAAACACGCTCGGGATGGAGATTTTTCCATCCGCCTTCAAATTGGTAGTGGTAGCCATGCCGCCGCAAAACACTCCACGCTTCTTCAATCGTCACTTCTTTCATTCTTTCTAAAATACCGCCGGGAACACGAGGCCTGCCATCATCAAAACGTTCATAAGGATTTTCTTGGGTATACAGAATCCGTTCATCTTTAGACAAGGTTCCATATTGCGCATGGACGGAACATACAAATAAAAGAAATAGACAAATCCAAATAGGGTATCTTCTAATAAACATAGACTGCGCTCCTTTGCCGTAAAAGAAAAGATTTTATCCTCTAAAAAGGATTGCAAATCATCATTCATGGTTATTGAACAATTAGTGTAGATTAGAAAGAAAATAGAACCGTGTCAAATATACTGAAAATATTAACTGGAGAAAAAAAAATGATTCCAAGAAAATTAACCAACCTCTTTCTATCAATAATTTTTGTTCTCTTCTTATTTCCTATTTTATTGAGCGCAGAACCCTCGTCCGAATATGGAAAAATCGTAATGATGCGCGATAAGTGGGGTGTGCCTCATATTTTTTCAGACACTGATGCAGGTGCCATGTACGGTTTGGGTTATGCCACAGCCGAAGACCGGGCTTTTCAAATGTATTATTCACTTCGCATTATTCAAGGAAGAGCGGCGGAAGTGCTGGGAAATGTCTCGAAAAAGAGACGGGACAGAACCGCTTTAACGGAAGACATCAAAATGCGAACTTTTGGATTTTACCGCTACGCAAAAGAAGTGGCCGCGAATCTGGATTTAGAAACACTTTCACTTTTGCAGGCTTACAGCGAAGGCGTGAATGATTATATTTCACAAAACCAAGACGGCCTTCTTTACCTTTTTGAAAAATACGAGATTGAACCGGAATCCTGGACACCCGCCGATTGTATTGTGTCCTGGTGGCATCTAGGAAAATTCTTTGCCAAGGAAGGGCTGCACGATACCATGGTTTACCATCGCATGAAAGATGAAGGGAAATCACCTGACACTCGGGAAGATAGAAGTACAAGAGGTAGAGGCCGAGTTCGAAGAGGCGGGAGAGATATGAGAGATCATCGTGTGTACGATGACGCCGCCGCGGTAGTGAAAAGAGATGATGTGAGTGATGAATGGATTCAGAAAATAAATGAATTTATGAAAAAGTATGATTTGGAACCAGAAAACTCAGCTGGTGAAGAAGGCCTCAAATTCAGCCATGCATGGGTGGTTGGTGGAAAGAAGTCTACAACAGATTCATCAATTCTTTGCAGCGATCCTCAAACACGAGTCAGAAATCCATCCATGTTCTATGAGTTTCATATTCAAGGGAAGACGTTTAATGTGAGGGGCCTCGGCGTACCCGGCAGTCCGGTTATATTAATAGGTTGGAATGATACTGTCGCGTGGGGCATGACCGCATTGGGAGCCGATCAGGCCGATCAGTTTTTGTTAAAAACCGATCCCGAGCATCCGAATCAGTATTATTTTGATGGAGAATGGTGGGATATGCGCACGTGGCGTGAGACCATAAAAGTCAGGGATGGTGAAGATAAAACCATCACGTTGAAGGAAACTCATTTGGGCCCTGTAGTTACTCCGATTGCCCACGATATTCGTCGCGGTGAGGAGGTTGCACTAAAACGAGTCCCGTTTAGTGAGAAAAACCGGGATACTATCCAAGGTGCTCTCGCTATGATCAGAGCCAAAAACGCCGATGAATTCAAAGAAGGAATCAAAGGGTGGAGATTCCCCAGCGCGAATTGTGTTTTTGGTGATAAAGATGGGAACATTGCTTATTGGACGGTAGGTGCAATTCCGGTACGTTCTCCACATGCGTTGTCGGGGGGCAGAGCCAGTCACAAAGGCACGGCCTCGAAATTCGATTGGCAGGGATACGTGCCCTATGACTTACTCCCGCATATCATCAATCCGGATGATGGATATCTGTTCAGCGCAAATCACCGCCCCATCGCCTCGTTTTACACCATACCAATTGGACTGAGCACCGGAATAGGGGGTGATACGGATCGCTCATGGCGGCTGCGTGAACGCTTGAGTTCTAAAGAAAATTTTTCGCCAAAAGATGTTTTGGACATCCATTACGATTGTGTGAATCCGGCCAAACGGGAAATTGTGCATTTAGGATATTACCTTCTTGAAAAACAGAAAACCGAACTTAACGAAGAAACAAAGAATACGTTGCGTTATTTGAAGGAATGGTATGAAGACGGTGCCAAATCGGATATGGCTGTTAAAGGAACGGAAGTGGTTAACCTAATACCAACAATGTTTCGAATAGTCACGACAGATTTGGCTTTAAAGTATGGCGGCGGATCGTCGGGTTTATGTTATTTTTTAAAAACGGTGAAGGAACGTTTGCAGAACGATCCTGATGCAAAGCTGAATGAAACTGAGATAGAATTTATTGATCAGAGTTTGACCCGAGCCTGGCAAAACGCGGGAAGACAATACGGGCGTAATTCTGACGAGTGGCATAAAAGAGCAAAAGAAAAACTCCAACGGCAGAAGATGGGTTATTTCGTCAGTCTGGATGGATTTCCCTCCTTAGATCCAAAATATGATTTGACGTTTCCGAAATTATCCTGTATAGATCATGGCACTATTCTTTCACAGGAAGGGCAATCTTATTCTCAATGGGTGCCTCTGCATGATATTGATTCGGCCAAATCCATATTGCCCATCGGGCATTCGGAACATCCAAATGATCCTTTCCGGAAAAGTACGTATGACCTTTGGAGCGAAGGCGAATTTCATCCCGCACCAATATCACGCGAAGCGGTTGAAGAAATTGCTGTAAATACCGAAGTGCTTTCAGAATAATTCAGCGTAATTTTTTCGTCTGGGAACGAAAGAACATCAGCAAACAACAAACTGGGAGGGCAAGACTAACCCATAAGATAGACCAGCCCATGACGCTGGTTTTTTGCCCATATTGCCATTGCAGTAGAATCATTTTAATCGATGAAAATAATAGGATACCGAAAAAAAGAAGATTTGCCGTAAGAAAGATGTTTCGAAACGCTTTCTTTATAAAGGCCGGTTTTTCCCCCGGCCATCGAAACTGTATCATCTCATTTCGAACCATGCAGGCGGGAAATCCCAGGCAAGCCAGCCAAACAATCAAGTAGCGGGTAAATTCTTCCGTAAACGAAAGAGACCATCCTAAGGCATAACGCGACAAAACCCCCAGGCAAACAAAAAACACTTGCACCAGGAGGATGAAAACTATAAGACGCTCTTCAATATTTTTACGATCCATTCGTCTCTTCTTTATTTTTTTTTGTCAATTCTCGAAATCGAGAGAGCAAATCTTCACCGATTACGTCACGGTATTCTTCATAGATTGTTTCCGATGTCTTTTTAAACTCATTGATAGAAGCCGAAGAGGGAACCGAGACATTCATTCCATGTTCTTTCAGAAATTTCAAGTGTTCTTCTTCGTTTTGAACCACAGTTTCCCGTTGGAATTTCGCCGCTTCATGTGCCGCTTCACGAAGCACTTTTTGTTGTCGGGTGTTTAGTCTATCCCAAACTCGTTTGCTCATGCAAAAAATAATCGGATCGAAGGAGTATTCCCATAAAGTCAGATAATCTTGCAATTCATAAAGCCCGGTGGAGCGAATGACGTGCAATGGATTTTCCTGCCCATCCATCACCCCTTCGCGCAGGGCCACGATCAAATCACCGAAATTCATCGAACTCGGATCAGCACCCCACGTGCTAAAAAGAGATATATACATCTGTATCGACGGCACCCTGATTTTAAGCTCTTGGATATCTTCAATGTTTACAACCGGATTCTTGTTATTCGTTAACCGGCGGAAGCCGTTGAATCCATAGGCTAATCCCACAATCCCTTTTGCTTCCAAGGAAGACAGCATTTCACGCCCCAATTCACTCTCACAAATTTCAGATGCTTCTTCATACGAATCAAACAGCCAAGGCATGGACCAGACCGTCCATCTAGGATCCACGATGGTCAGCAAGATTGAAGATTCCCACGAACCACCCAAGGTTCCAGCTTGCACCATCTCCAATTCAGTCCGTTGATTGTTTTTGGAAAGCGAGGAGTTGGTAACCAAACGGATGGAAACCTGATCCCCCAGTTGTTCTTCAACCAGTTCTTTCCAACGAACCGCCCCGACATGCCATTCAGATTGGTCACTCAAAATATGGCTAAACGTAATTTTCGGTTGACGTTGTTCCGTTCCACAATTGAACAGATACTGCAGAATAAAGAGTAGTAACAGTTGTTTTTTCATAGGAGGAGTTACCTTTTATGGATTTTTCTCACCATGTATAGTAAATTTTTCGGGATGAATGGCAAGGAGTGCTATTGATGAGTACAGTGATTTCTCCCATTTCGTTGATTCGTTTTATTCTTTCACATTCTGCTTCACCAGAGATTGTACAAGCCGTGGAAATTTTTAAACGCGAACTCTCTCAACGTATTGACTTAAATTTTGAAACCGTGCAAGGTTTCCAATTTCTTAATCAGGCAATTGAAGAGTTGTCCTCACTTGATATCATCGTGACCACCTCGATTGAACTGCCAGAAGAATTGCATGTACAACTCGGAAAAATTACACCACAAGATTTTCCGGATTATGCAGAGTATATATATTTAAGGACGTGGGAGAATGGAGAGAGACCGAAGATTTTTGTGGTTTGTGGATCTAAACAGGCGTCCTTATTCGGTTTAGGCGCATTGTTGATGCAATTCAACCTATTTGACGACCGGCTTGAATTTGAACCAATTTCCCTGGATTTACAGCCATTGACACCATTGAGGGGAACTCTTTTTGTCAATACAACCGAGAGCAATTCTTATTTTAATTTTTCTAAAGAACAATGGAATGAACTTATTGATCAATATGCCCTATGGGGGAACAACACGTTTGGATTCGTGCCAGTTCACTTTCCGGATTGGCCTGAGATCATCCCGTGGACTGATCAGGAATATTTTCCATCAAAAGAATGGCGCATTATATGGGAAACCCATTGGGAAAAGCAGTGTTCTATCCTAGAGCACAGTAACAAACTGGGATTGAAGAATTTCATTTGGGACGCGGTTAATAGCGCTTTTCCGAAATTGATTGAGAAAGAAGCTGAGAGTGGCGAAGAAGGAAAAGTAAATTTAAAAGAAGA
>CAZXSQ010000020.1:1500-9134 GCA_964643335.1 uncultured bacterium | reverse complement strand
TTTCTGTATCCTTACATGTGGAATTATTGAAAAGGTTGGCTCTGCTTGATAACGTGTGGTTTACACCCATTTCAAATATCACTTCACCATTTCTAAAACCTGCATTATCGCCTGCGCAAATGTTAAGAATTACTCAAAAGATTCAGGTACAAATTCGAGATGTCAACGGATGTCAATTTTGGATCGGTACGAACGGATATTGGGAAGATGAACTGGACGAATTATTTGAAAGAGAAAATGAGCTGAGTAAAATTGCCAAAGCCATTGCCGCCGGGCCGGATGAAGGGCCACATGAAATGATACGGCGGGAAATGCCTTTGGATTTTCTCTTGATTGTGATGACACATTTGTCTCGATCGATTCGCGTGAGAAATCCCATTCAAACTCTGAACGCTGATCGTGCTTATGTCTATGGTGAAGATACTCCTATTGTTTTACCGAATCGTTTGGCAAAAGAATTTTTTGAAACAGCACCGATGACCTACGGCTCCTTAGGCGTTTCAAGTGGTGTTCATGACGAGGTGCAGCGATTTATTTGGTCACGATTATGTTGGTCGCCACAACCGTCAATTGAAGATATTTTAGAAAGTTACGGAAATTGGTTTTTCGGTGCCACGGCGGCTCCTTACATCCGAAACGCTCTTTTGGCTTTGGAAGCGGCTTGGGAAAAAGACTACAATGCGGCTTATGAAAATGCTTTGAAAGCAGAAGAGTCATTGAAACATGCCGAATTGCTTATTCCTGAAAAGGTGCGGTCTGTGGCCCTACCCCGTATCAAAATGTTTAAGCTTCGTACGCTTTTGGACAAAGCCGTTATCGAAAAAGTTAAATCAAAAAAAGCGATCAAAGATAAGATATGTGAAATTCTCAGCAAAAAGTCAAAAAAACAATCCACAAAAGAACGTCTTCAATTAGTCTGTGATTTTCTCAATGAATCGAAACCAGTTGTCGGAATGGAGAAATATTTTGAGCGGCTTAGCTCGCTTCAGAGAGACATTTTTGAAGAGATGGGACATTACATCGAATCGGTTGAACGGTTGGCGGAACCCTTTGCCGATCAGAATTGGTGTCTGTTGAAACTCCAAACCGGTTTAAGGATGGAAGATGAGGGAAAGCAAAATGAAGTAATCGAAGAGATAATTTATCATTTACAAAAAAAGAAAAAGAAGCTATTGTATATATCGATTGTGGAAATCCGGATACAAATGAATATTGCGAACATGGAGTTAGTTATGTTTTAAATCCACCAACGCAGAATTGGTTAAGTTCATGGAGGATAATCAAATTAAGTAATAAACTCAACAATCCTTTAATGTACCGGATACCAGTGGTGGAAGGCGGTGGATTTAATCTTACAGTGACATATGTCACCACATGTGATATCCCGGTACAGCAATCATTGTTTGCCGGTGAACAAATAATTCATGACCAAATAAAAGTAATCCGCTACTATTTCGTTGATAGGTACAATAAAATAATAGAATTATTTTGTTACTCGGGAGTTCTATTATGTCTAAATCGAAAGTCGCCGTACTCCGCACAACTCCACGGACTGTTTTAGCAGATTATCACGAACTCATGAATCTGGCAGGTTATCAGGATGTTGTCGCCAAAGACGCTGACACCGCTTTGAAAATCAATATCAGCTGGCACTTTTTCTATCCCGGCAGTTCAACCACTCCTTGGCAGCTGGAGGGAGTGATCCGTGCAATGAAACAGGATGGTTACAGTCCTGGCCTTATCCACGGATGCCATAACCGCACTGTTGTCATTGATGCACATTTGGGGGAAAGAGAAAACAAGCAGATCAATGTAATCCAAGCGCACGGCCTTCAAAATGTTCATCTCTATGAAGGTGAGGAATGGATTGATATCCGTGACGCTGTCGGTGATTTATACAAAGATTTTATTTGTTTGAACGAAGTGTACCCGAAAGGATTTTCAATTCCAAAGCGGTTTATTGGGGAAAACATCATTCAGTTGCCCACCGTCAAAACTCATGTGTTTACCAAAACCACCGGGGCCATGAAAAACGCATTTGGCGGCCTGTTAAATGAGCACCGGCATTGGACTCATCCGGTCATCGATGAAACGCTGGTGGATTTGCTGATGATCCAGAAAAAAATTCATCGCGGTGTGTTCGCGGTCATGGATGGAACTTTTGTTGGAGACGGCCCCGGACCGCGATGCATGATTCCCCACGTCAAGAACGTTATTCTTGCCTCAGCCGATCAGGTCGCGATCGATGCGGTCGCTGCCAAAATGATGGGGTTTGATCCTTTGCGCGATCTAAAATATGTCCGTATCGCTCACGAAAAAGGATTGGGGTGCGGAGACCCGCGCGAGATTGAGATCGTCGGAGATATACAAGCCGCAGAAGAAAACTGGGAATTCGAAGGCCCGATGAAAAACATCACCTTCGCCGCCCGGATGCAGCATCAAATTTACTGGGGAAAACTGAAAACGTTCATCGAATGGTCGCTCAAAACCTGGCTTGCACCTTGGGCATACATCGCCAGTGTTTTTTATCATGATATGTACTGGTATCCTCGCTATGGGAACAAGCGAGTGTTTGAAGTCCTTAGCAGTGAATGGGGGCGTCTGTTCAATAATTGGGAGAATGTACAACCAGATGAAAGAGGCTGGCCCGATGTGGGAAAAGCCCCTTCCGAACTGAAAAAAAGTACGTTAAAACTCATCTCCCGTGGTTTCAAAATCCTCGGCGAATGCATCCGCGAAGCCCCTGAATTTGCCACGAAACGGCGACGGAGAAAAAGCAGCACCTCTGGTCAAGGTAAGTGAGTAAATAATTTCGCATGATAAACAATTGGTATATAATTGTGATATTAACGCAAGATTGAAGGAGATTTAACGATGGAGAGTTGCATAATCCAGATATCGGATGAGACCTTAAAACAATTGTCTTCTCTCAAACTGGAAGAAGGTGAAGATTACGATATGGTCATTCGCCGCCTGCTAGACGACTTTAAAGATAATTTCTTAACCAATGAAGAAAAAGAAGAGATTAAAAAGGGATTACATAAGATTGCCGCGGGTGAAACCGTATTAGAGGAAGATCTGTTAAAAGAGTTTGGAATCGAATGATAAATGTATTCCGTGGAATATGCAAAAAATGCCAGCCAATTACCAGTAAAATTTTTTTCGAATGAATTAAAGAAATGACAGCAACAGAAACATTGGATCAATTTGTAGAACAACAATTAAAAACGGGTAGATTCAAAAATTATGAAGAACTGGTACACCATGCACTACGGATGATGCAGGAACATGAACAAGAGCTGGATCGTTTAGTTGAAGAACTCCGCGAACCAGTCGAACGTTTTAAAGCAGGTGAGCCAGGGTTAGAAATTGATGCCGAGGACGTGATTCGAAGAGGGTTAGAACATATCAATAATTCTCAAACGGAGAGAAAAGCACACTAACTGATTCACCATTGTGGATGCGGCGAATGGCTTTCGAGAACATTTTCGCGACGGAAAGAACTTTAATCTTATCGATTTTTTTCTCTCCCTCAACAGGAATAGTATTAGTGACCACGACCTCGCTTAAGCAGGATTCTTGAATTCTTTTTATTGCATCGCCACATAATACAGGATGAACAACCCCGGCTCTTATATCCGTGACGCCTTGTTCTGAAAGAATTTCTGCCGTTTTGATCAATGATCCGCCGGTGCTGATTTCATCATCGAAGATAATCGCGCGTTTCCCGCTGACATCACCAATGATATGTTTCACAATCGCGGTGTCTTGATTTCCGATGCGGCGCTTATCAATGATCGCCAAAGGGAGATCGAGCAGTCTCGCGTATTTCTCTGCCCGTTTCGCACTGCCGGCATCCGGGGCCACGATTACCGAATTTTCGACATCTCTCGATTGGAAATAATCCACCAACACGGGAGTCGCAAGCAAATGGTCTGTGGGGATACGGAAAAAACCTTGAATCTGAAACGAATGGAGATTCATGGTCAGGATTCGATCGGCTCCTGCCGCTTCAATCAGGTCGGCCATAAGACGGCCGGCAATGGATATCCGAGGCTGATCTTTCTTGTCCGAGCGAACATAAGGGAAATAGGGAAGCACTGCCGTAACCCGTGCCGCCGATGCGTGTTTCATCGCGTCCACCATCAGCAGCAGTTCCATAATGCATGTATTGACGGGCGAGGTGGATGTTTGTATTACAAAAACATCGCATTCCCGAACGTTTTCTTGTATTTTCACGAAAAGGTTTTCATTTTTAAATTCGGTAATTTCCAATTGGCCCAATGGCAGGTCAAGATAAGCGCAGATTTCTTCTGCCAAACGCCGATTGGATTGTCCCGAAAAAACTTTGAGCGCGCGTCCGTTTTTTTGCACGATGAACCCCTTATTATTTGTCATTTATTTTCCCAGCAATTTTTCGTACGCAGCCCGGGCAACGATTAATTCTTCGTTCGTTGGGATAACCCAAATTGAAACGGAAGAATCGTTCGCTGAAATTTCTGTTTCATTACCCTTGCATTCTTTATTTTTAACTTCATCGATGCATATACCCAAGTGTTCCAGCCCTTTGCACACCTCGCTTCTTACACGGCTTCCTTTTTCTCCGATGCCACCGGCAAAAGCAAGGACATCCAAACCGCCAAGAACAGCGATGTAGGAACCGATATATTTTTTTACACCATAACAGAAAGATTGGAAAGCCAACCTGGCTTCATTATTTCCCGAATCCATGGCGTTCTCAATATCCCGCATGTCTTCAGAAACTCCGGAGAGTCCCAGCAGCCCACTATCCTTGGTCAATATTTTGGTCATGTCATCGATTGATAAACCTTTTTCACGCATCATGAAGAGCACCGCAAACGGATCCAGATCACCCACCCGCGTGGCATGAAAAACACCTGTCTGCGGTGTAAACCCCATGCTTGTATCGACGGATTCTTTTTCATGAATGGCACAGAGGGATGAACTTCCACCCAAATGGCATGAAATAAGGCGTACATTTTCACTATTTCCTTCCAAAAGTTGTGGCACCCGCTCAGATACATAGCGGTGTGAAGCGCCATGAAACCCATACTGGCGAATGGCATAGGTTTCACGCCACTCCTTTGGTAGTGGATATTCTTTCGCATAATCCGGCATAGTCAGGTGAAATGCGGGTTCGAAAAGCCCGATAAGAGGCGTTTGCGGTAATAATTCACGGAACAGGCCAATTGCCTTGATGTAGGGAGGATTATGAGCTGGTGCCAGAAAAATGAATTCCTCCATTGCATCGAGTACTTCATCAGTCAGCAATTCACATCCGGCATAGTCTTTGGCAATCACTGTTTTAAAAGCAACACAGTCCAATTCCGATACATCGGATAGAATATGTTCTTTTAATTGCGCTAAAATAAATTCTATAGCGTCTCTATGGTTTTTAAAAACTTGCTCTACTTCACCCTCATGATTGCCATGAGACCAGGCGGCGGTTCCCTTCTCGGTTCCGATTCGCTCAATGCGCCCATTGGCTAGTAATTTTTCGTCAGGAAATTCATATAAACGGTATTTCAGAGACGTGCTTCCTACATTTGTGACCAGAATTTTCATGTTTAATCCCTCTTTTCATTTAAAACAGTGGGAATATATGTAACGTCGGCATCTTGCCGGCTTAACTATGCCGCCGAGAACGGCGGCGTTACATTCTGGTGACTATTTCTCAGAATGAACATGTAAGAATCTAATCTTTTTGTATTGCACAAAGTAATATATTTTTCTGTGTTCCATGTTAAGAAGTCAACCTCTTGGCATTTATATCATGCTCATTTGCAGCATTTTGAGAAAGGGGAGCTTGTTTTTAATCCTGCCGAAAAATCAAAAACACTATAAAATGAGATTTAATTGTCAATTGAAAAATACCTGAAATCAAGTATGGCTAAATGATCGATAAAAACCAGGAAAAATCTGACAATAGGACTACCCTGACAACATTTCAATCCCGAAATACTGAGGACGAAATAACATTTGGGAGTCCAACATTTCTGAAATTTATTTTTCTACCTGCTTTGTTGACAGCATTTGTAGGAGGGATGTTCTGGGAAATCAATCGAATCATCTTGATCTTGCCAGCATCAATTTTTCATTTAAGAAATGAACTTGCTCTTTTGTTTTTTTCTTCAGCCGCTTTATTTTCCGCCACGGTTTCCGCATTTGTTTTGCGTCAAGGACTCAAGGATTCATTTTGGGATGAAGGAAGTAAACTGGTTTTTTACGGAGGACTGCTGCTTGCTCTTGTTTTTTTAATTACCGGACTGGAGTTTTTGTTTCTGGGTGAATATCACTTTGAAAATCAATTTCCTTTTTTTATACTTCGATCTATCTTGTTGATTTTATTGATCATCGTACTGCTTAAAGGATTGAGGTATGAAAGGCGAAAAAGAACTGATACTCAAATAAATAACTGAACTTCGGGACGAACCAAGTGTTATCTATCTTCCAGCCGGATTCCCAGTATCAAATATTTTCTCTCCCCCAGGGCGGAGTTCTGCCTGGTGCCAAAAGTGGAGGTGGACATTCTGCTGGAACTCACCCGTCCTTGTGAATTCACCCGCACCGGCACACCCCCAAACGCTTCCCAGTCTTTGAAATTAACCAATAAAGCAGAACTCATTATGGGAAAATCATGTCTTTTCCTGTCACTTTTCAATTTCTCTTTAAGGCGAACAATTTTGGGCGGATCAAGTACGTCCACACGGGCTTTTTGATTTCGATTTTCGGGAAAATGATACAATTCAGCTTTTAATTTCAGTGATTCGCCGGAATCCGTACTGCCTCGGGGAATAAGGTGAAGATAATGTTCAGGAAAAACCAACGCCGTGATATCCTCATCGGAAAACAAACTGAGGCGGATTCTATTGGATAACTCATAAGAGGGGTATTCAAAAGATCGAGTCAATAACTTATACATATCCGACAATTCCCGTGGTACATCGCCATAAATCCCGGTTTTTCCTGCGTAAATGACCCGGATTTGAAGATAGTAGACATCCGGTGAGGTTGATTCCTTTTGATTTTTATTGGCTTCTTTTTCACTTTCTTCGCTGCACAGGACTGACTGCCCCAGTATCAATGAGCCGAACATAATTAAAAGAAGCAGCTTGCGCATATTTGTCTCCTTTTTGTGTATAAATGCTCATTATGAAATTCTCGTCTTTTTTCAGTTTATCTTGAAGATTGGTATGGATGGAATGTTTTTTTCAGGATGAAAAAAAGATTTTATCCAGGTCATCTCTTATTTGACTGAATCAGGATTGGCCAGGATGAAAAAAAAGTTTTTATCCAGGTCATCCTTTAATCCAGGGTATCCAGATTCTGACAAAAAAGCAAACAAAGAAATCCATCTAACACTTGCATAATCCCACGATAGCAGGTATTTAAAGTATTATACGAAAATACCGAAGCGGGTACTTTTCCACAATCAAAAATTTTTTATAAGAAAGGAATCGAATATTTTGCGTATTGGATTTGTCAGCGTATTTGTGTCACTTGTTTTGTTCGTTTCATCAGTATGTGCTCAGGATTTAACTACAGTCGAGGATTTTGAATTTGCCTCCAGTTTTGATGAAATTTTTGCCAACATCACTCCGGTCGAGAATCCC
>CAZXSQ010000020.1:0-1490 GCA_964643335.1 uncultured bacterium | reverse complement strand
ACCTCCCTGTAGACGGAGACGAAGCTCTTCAAGGGGAATATTCACTTATGCTGGATTTACTTTACGGCTCCACACAATGGATTCATCTTGGTTTCAGCCGTGATTTGGAAGTACCCTTTGTGCTCCAAGAACCTTTAGGTGTATCCGGTTCTCCGAATCTCTCAGACCTGGATGTCCGATTGGCCGTTAAAGGCAATCCTTCAATCGGCGGTGAAAACCTGTCGTTGAATCTTTTCCTCTATCTGTATGATTCCGACGGCGATGTTTTCCTTTATTACGCTCCACAACCTGAAGCATTAAGAGACGAAAACGTAACCGAAAGCTTGCGTATTCCATTCTTAAGAGTGGAAGACAATAGTACCGGAGATAATCTATTGAGCGAAGTCGTATCCTTCCAGCTGGCTTTTGAAGACCCGGAAGGTGATTTATCAGAAGGTATGATTGTGGTGGATAATCTCAGGATAGGTGTTTTTGTGACACCTTTTTTAAGTTATCCGGTACAAAAGATTACACCGGATCAAGCGCCTGATGTAACAGATGAATCTTTTGACAAAATCTACAGCACAGCCGGGATCCCGATCACCGGTGATAATTGGAAAGACTGGTCGCTTCGTACAGAGGGTCCACTTCAACCCATCGGTGGGCCTTATGCCGATTCCGCCGCTTATGTGATCAGTGATGGTGAAATTCTTTATTTTGGTATGACCGTCTATGATCCCGACACATCTGCCATGTCCAGTGACAGTGGTAATGATACTTTCGAAAAATGGAACTATGAAAGTATTGAAGTTGCATTTTCCCCCTATCCTGGTGTAGAAGGAGGAGCAGCGGGGAATCAGTGGAAATTTGCGCAGGATGCCTTTGGTAATATCGATGATATGCTTCCGGATGGCGGGGTTGAAGTGAATACTTCTGCGCTGGAATTTCATAACAGCTACATTATTGATTCTAATACTTGGGCTTGTGAATTTCGCGTTGGTTTGAATGAGCTAATGAGTCCAGCAGATTTCAATCCGGATATTGAGTGGAATCTGCCTGAACTGCCTGGCCCCTGGTACGGACATATTGGTTATCAATCGCCGTGGTTAGATGATAGCCCGCGTGTTCCTTTGTATGCCGCAGCCAATGGAAACGGTTTTTCTCAGTTTCAAATTGAATGGGATTTGTCTCCCTTGTTGGAGACTTTAGTTTCAGACTGGAGTATATATTAAAACCCATAGGATCTTGTCAAAATTTGTAATTTTTACAATAGTTTACCAAAATGACATCATTTTGACTTTTGAATTTGGCTGCAAAAACTATACTCAATTAGATAGAAGTATGCATTAAAAAAACAGGAGATTTTTATGCGATCAGTTAATAAAGGTTTTACTTTAATTGAATTGTTGATCGTCGTGGCGATCATCGGGATTCTCGCGGCCATCGCGGTTCCCAATTTCTTGAACGCTCAGGTACGAGCCAAGATTGCCAGAGTTCAGGCGGATCAGAAA
>CAZXSQ010000019.1:4524-26794 GCA_964643335.1 uncultured bacterium | reverse complement strand
CCCGCACTACCTCGTTTGGTCTTTGATCGGAATTTAATGCGGCAGGTCATTATCAATATCATACAAAATGCACTTCAGGCGATGAAAAATGGTGGAGAACTGGAGGTGATTACCCGACATTTTGATCCATGGATTGTATTGACAATTCGTGATACAGGAGAGGGGATACCGAATGAACAAATTAATCGCGTCTTTGAGCCTTTTTACTCTACCAAACACTCGGGGACAGGTCTTGGATTACATGTTTCACAAAGGATCGTGATCAGTCATGGTGGTAAAATCGATATCAAGAGCCGGCCGGGGAAAGGTTCGGAAGTAAATGTTAAGCTTCCTTTAAAGGAGAGAGGTTCAAATGAAAAAGATTTTAATCATCGATGATGAAATTTATTTGCGAGAGTTATATAAGCAAGAATTCAGCGAAGAAGGATATGAAGTCTTGCTGGCCAAAGATGGATTCGAAGGGATACAATTGTGTGAACAGAATGACCCGGATTTGGTTATTGTGGATATACGCATGCCGGGGATGGATGGACTAGAAACGATCGCTCGAATTTTAAACATTAAACGAAATCAACCTGTCATTATTCATTCGGCTTACCCAAACTATCAGGATAATTTTATGAGTTGGAATGCAGACGCTTTTGTAGTGAAATCCGGTGACCTGTCCGAATTGAAGCGGAAAGTATCAGAAATTATGGACAAAGTCAATTCAGATTGATTGAACCTAAAACAAGATTGGATTAAATCGATTAAATGGAATTCTTTGTAAATAAGTGCTATGGAGAAATATTAAGAAAATAATGAGCCGGTTAACACCCTCTATATTACGCAACACCTTAACAATCATCCTGGCTGGTGGACAGGGAGAACGGCTTTATCCACTCACCAAAGACCGTTCCAAACCTTCTGTCCCGTTTGGTGGCAGTTTCAGAATCGTTGATTTCACACTTTCCAATTGTCTCAATTCCGGTTTGCGTCACATTTTTTTGTTAACTCAATATAAATCCCAGTCACTAGATCGGCACATTCGCAATGGTTGGAGTTTTTTGAGCCGGGAACTGAATGAATTCATAGAAACCGTCCCTCCCCAAAAGCGCACACTATCGCGTTGGTACGAGGGCACCGCCGACGCCATATTCCATAATATCTACTTGCTTGAGCAGAATAAGCCAGAGCGTGTATTGATCCTATCCGGTGATCACATCTACCGCATGGATTATTTTGATTTGATCGCGTTCCACATGGAAAAAAAAGCGGATGTCACGATAGCCTGTTATGAAATCCCCAGAGAAAAAGCCACGCCTTTCGGTGTCATTTCAGTGGATGAAAACAATCGGGTGGTACAGTTCGTTGAAAAACCCGCCGAGCCTTACTCGATTCCTGGAAAACCTGACAAATCGCTCGTCAATATGGGAATTTATGTATTCAACACAGTTCCGTTGGTGAAATCCATTATTGAAGATGCCAAACGGTCTAGCTCAGCCCATGATTTGGGAAAGAATATTTTCCCTTTACTGGTTGAACAAGGCAAAGCATCCGTCTATGCTTATTCACTTTTTCGCCAGAATCCGAATTCGTATTGGCAAGATGTGGGGAGCCTTTCCGTTTATTATGAAGCCACGATGGACTTGCTCGATCCCTCTAAAGCGATTGACTTATTCTCTCCTGATTGGCCTTTTCGAACCGACGCCTCTCAACAATTACCCACCCAAATCAATCTGGGAGTGAATAATCCCGGCGAAATTAAGCAGTCAATTGTATCGGCTGGCTGTAGTATCGAAGGGCATCTTGACCAATGCGTTCTTTCACCTGGTGTTCGTGTTGGAGAAGATAGCCAGCTGGAGGGATGTGTGATTTTTAATCGAACAGAAATTGGACGCCGGTGCCGAATAAAGAACGCCATCATCGATAAACAGGTCCAAGTTCCGGATGATTGTTCTATCGGGCATAATACGGCTCAAGACAGGAAACAATTTTTGGTTACAGACGACAATATTGTTGTAATTCCTAAAGGATTGAAAGTTGATCGAGCCTGATCTTCGTGTATGATGCCCGGAAAAAAAATCTATTTTAAAAACCTTTCTTCGCTGCGAAAAAATCATTCCTCCATTTTTAATGATTTACAAACTTCTTTATCCGAATCGGTTAATGGACTAGAAAATGAAGACCATTCAGATTTCTCTTTTGTTGTCGAACAAATGTATAAGTCATCGGGTATCGGAGAGAAAAGATCAAATCTGAATAGTTTAAATCAAATTTTACACTCCATTAATAAGGGGATGGATTTTCTTTACTTATTGGGTCTTGATGCTGATATGTTATTGAAATGTTATGCTGAAATCGTAAAAGAAAACCGCGGAATCATTATTATTGAGCCTAACATCGATGTACTTCATTCTGTTCTAGTGAACTCAGATGTGCGGACTCTTTTTTGGTCCAATAAAATTTTTTGGGCGCTTGGTCGAGATGTGGATAAACAAATTATTCAGATAATGAAGACAACGTTGTGTTACGCCGCCGCTCAACCTCGCTTTCATTTTGGTAGAAAGATTACTTCCGATGGAGAACACGCATACTTTAATGAATTGTTGAATTTTTTAAAGCATGAAATCAGAGAAAGAAAGTCATCGATTACCCAAAAACTCAAATCTCTGCCTGACATCCTGAAGCCGGAACCAGAGGGAAAACCTCGAATTTGGTCTTACCAGGACCTTCGAAGGCGAGCCAGGTACTCTTTGATTCAGCATGTTTTAATGCGAACGTTTATGTTTTATTTCCGGCGGATGGGATATGAAACCGAATATACGGTACTCCATCAAGATCATTATTATCCTCCCTATTACCGCTTGTTAAAAATGGCTCTTTTCGAGCCGAATTTGATTTTTTTGTGCAATGAATCCCCGGCCTTTGAGTTTGTTTTGGGGAGAGAATTCAGCCGGTCGCTTCCCATACCGAAAGTAATCTGGTTTGCGGATGATCCACTATATGGAGAGCATCTATTTAAGCGGCATAAAATCAGTACAGATGAGACGTATTTGATAGCAGATTATGAGTGGGCGGATACCCTCAAGATGCACGGTGCAAATTCGGTGGATTATCTGCCGGGCGCGGCAACAAAAATACGCAGAGGCAGGAAACGCGCCTCGCGATTCTGTGAGGTTGTGTTTGTTGGGCAAGTAAGAGATCAGTCGGCATTTCTCAATCAACTATCCCCGAGCTGGCGTGATTACTGTCATCGAGTTATTTCCGAAAAACTGCGATTTCCCCGAAAGAAAGTAAGGGATGCCATGGCACAGTTTCAAGTCCCGAATCCAATTTCTGACGATCGGATGGATGAATTCCGCCAAAAATTACTTTGGGAGGCGAATACTCAATTCCGGTTAAACATCATTCGTGCTCTGGCCGGTTTTGATATTCGTATTTATGGAAACGAGGATTGGTTGAAATTGCTCCCCCCCAAATTGGCAGAACAGTGTTATTTTGGACTTTTAAGTTTTAAACATTTGTTTGAGGTCTACCGGAACAGTAAAATTACATTGAATATTCATAGTCTGCAGTCATACACATGTATGAATGTCCGTGATTTTGATGTCCCTGCCGCAGGGGGATTTTTAATTTCAGACTGGCTTCCGAAAGCGGATGAGGTATATCGCCCCGGTTTTGTATCGGATTTACCGCTGGATGAAGAATCGGATCAAGAAGTTTTCTTTTACCGCTCAATCCCCGAATTGATCCAACTTACAGAGTATTTTTTAGAGCACGAACATCATCGCCGGGCTTGTATTGAACGGGCACGAGATAAGGTTATGGAAGGCCATACTTACCTTCATCGAGCCGAGAAGTTAAATTGTCTTTTTCAATCTTTGATGGTTGATAGATAAAACGGTGTACGGGGGTCGGACATCTTGTCCGCATTTACCGGGTGCCAAAGGCAAGGCGAAGCCAGCCTTTGACGTAAATGGCACCAAGTACCACTAACCGCAAGGGCTTCCTCCGCGGCGGATTGCCCTTGCCACCCAGCTAGGTTACCACTCTCGGTATCGCCGATATGCCTTCAGAGGGTGAGGGCGAGAACTACGCCTGGGTAAATATCGATGAATGGCACCATGTCGCCGTAGTTCATCAGGCTGGTGAATCCATAACCTATTACATTAATGGCGAAGAAAGAATTTCCCGCGATTACGATGGCTTAACCATTCCCGCCGAGGACACAGTCCTTTATATCGGTGCGGAAAATGACGGAGGCCTGCCATACACGAGTCTGCTTGATCGAATCCGTATCAGCAATGAAGCGCTTGCTCCAGCTGATTTCGATTCCGATCCGGAACCCACAGCCATTCACGAATGGTCATTGTATTAAATTCGTAGGGGCGGTTCGGGAACCGCCCTAAAACCATTCAAACTACGAAGGGGGCGGTTCCCGAACCGCCTCCTATTACCATTCATGCTACAAGGGGGCGGTTCTCGAACCGCCCCTACTTTTATGCTTGATAGGGTGGGGGGCAAGGGTGTGTCGTTTACACCCTTGGCACGTTTCACTGAAAATGAAGCCGGGTGCCAAAGGCAAGGCGAAGCCAGCCTTTGAGGTAAGTGGCACCGGGTACCACTACCCGCAAGGGCTTCCGCCCGGCGGATTGCCCTTGGCAACCAGTCAGTTAATGAAGAAATCTAGCTATAATGCTGGTAACAATTGAAACGTTCTATCACCGCTCAATCGGTAAACCAAGAAACCACGGCGATCAAGGGTAAATATAGTTTCTATTTTCTCTTGTTCGGCTAAGTACACAAGACAGGCATCTGCCAGCTGTGCTCCAAGGGTGTGATATTGATTCATAAAATTGGCTAGCCATGGCGTGGCATTCTCTTCCATAAGAAGCAACCGCAAAAGCCCTGCTTCAAATCCTTTCAGCAAACTATGAACTGCTGGTGGATGTTCCTTCAAAAGCCATGCTGCTTCAGTAATGACCGGCCAGCAGGTAAACAATGGTGCGGAAAGTTGGTGCAGCTGTTCTACACAAATATGATGGTACTTGTCGCGACGGGAATAAAGCGCTACAAGAGGGCCAGTATCAATGAGAACTCGTGGAGTTGTCACTGCCGAATCCTTCAAAGTATTTAGGGTTGGTACTCAGATCACGTGGTGCATCTTCAACAAGTCCAATAATGCCAGTTCTTAAAGCGATGTCGTAGCAACTTTCAGATTGATTCACGAATTGGGGTTCTTGAATATCTGGAATCTTCACGGTAAATTGCTCATGCTCGCGAAATGTTACCGGTTCGAGTGGTCGGAGTACCCCGTTCTCATAAACAACTTTCAGGCTTTTACTCATGGAATGCTTCTCCCGAAAATTCCGGTGTTACTGATCATTATACGTATTAGACAATGCAATGAAAATTCAAGCAATTATCTAATTATTGAGCCGGGGGCCAAAGGCAAGGTGAATCCGCCGCGGCGGAAGCCTTTGAGGTAAGTGGCAACCGGGTACCACTACCCGCAAGGGCTGACCGCAAGCGGTCTTGCCCTTGGCACCCCTTTTATTCTTGGTACCTTTCTGCCACCCGTGGTTTGATGGTACTGCTTTACATAGCGCTATGTATGCCCGGAATTCAATAAGGCATGTTGTGTGCCAATGTTTTAATTTTTGGTGTAAGTTTATGGGTTACTGGAGGTTATGGATGGTTGGGAACTCACGACGTAGGGCACCTACAAGGTAGGGGAACCCGTACAGGTGCAACTTGAATTGAATTTGTATCCAGAACTATTAATAACTGTTGCGTATCACGCAAAACGCTCTATACTTGCTATTATGATTAAATCCTTCAAACATAAAGGATTACAAAAGTTTTTTGAAAACAGGGAGCGTTTCTGGTATTCAAGTAACCCATGCACAAAAACTTCGGATGCGTTTGGCCGCTCTGGATACCGCAACTGTTATAGATGAAATTAATCTACCTGGATTTAATCTTCACCCTTTGAAAGAGAAAATGAAGGGATTATGGTCGATCAATGTAGACAAGAACTGGAGAATCACCTTTGAATTTCATGCCGGTGATGTATATATTGTGAATTATGAGGATTATCACTAATGAGAATGCACAATCCACCCCATCCTGGAGAATTTATTCGCGAAATATACCTTGAACCTCTTGGCATAAGTTACCGCACAGCCGCAGCAAAACTCAAAGTAGCACCTTCCACTTTCAATCGGCTGATTACAGGTCAGAGTAACTTAAGTTCTGAAATGGCTCTGCGCCTTTCAAAAACATTCGGACGTTCGCCAGAAAGCTGGCTGATCATGCAGAATAATTATGACCTATGGCAAGCAAAGCAGAGGATAAATTTGGAAGTTGTCGAGGAATTGGTAATGGATAAAAGATAACTTTTCAATAACTTTTTAATGAATTATCACAAAGCCGGGTAGGGTTGAATGATAATGAAATCCACCGTTACTCTAATTCATGATAAAGATTGTGTTTAGCGATGGTGGGATTCGTGGCCTCATCCCACCCTACGCATATTTTAGTAAATAGTAACATTGTAAGGGGCACGGACATCCTGTCCGCATTTTTTATGATCGTGGAGAAATTTCCATTTCCAACTGCCGTTGAATGTCAACCATGCTTCCGGTGTGAAAGTCACCGCTGACATAATCCCGATTTTGCATGATGATTTGAAGCAGGGGAATTGTGGTTGGAATACCTTCTATCACAAATTCATCCAAGGCTCTTCTCATTTTGGCGATGGCTTCATTGCGATCGTGGCCGTGTGTGATGATTTTTGCCAATAGAGAATCATAGTATGAAGGAACAACATATTCACTATAGATGTGAGAATCCACTCTAACACCTGGTCCGCCTGGAATATGGAGGCCTGTGATTTTCCCGGGTGAAGGTAAAAACTGATTGGAAGGGTCTTCGGCGTTTACTCTGCATTCAATTGCATGTCCGGAAAATGTTATATCTTCTTGTTTGATAGAAAGGGGTAAACCTGCCGCAATCTTGATTTGTTCTTTGAGAACATCAATACCAGTTACCATTTCCGTAACCGGGTGCTCCACCTGGATTCGCGTATTCATTTCCATGAAAAAGAAATTGGATTCTTGATCCAGCAAGAACTCGATTGTACCGGCGCTATAGTAACCGGACGCTTGAGCACAGCGGATGGCGGCTTCTCCCATCCGTTGGCGAATATCTTCATTGACGGCGGGTGAGGGGCTTTCTTCCACCACTTTTTGATGCCGGCGTTGGAGAGAGCAGTCTCTTTCGCCTAAATGGATTACATTGCCTTGTTTATCAGCCAAGGTTTGAATTTCTACATGCCTGGGTTCGAGAACCATTTTTTCTATATACACCCGACGGTCGCCGAACGATTTCTCAGCTTCAGATTGAGCTGTGATGAATGATTGAACCAGACTGACATCGGTATGCGCAATTCTCATACCTCGGCCGCCTCCACCAGCGGAAGCCTTGACCATAACCGGATACCCCAGCTTTCTGGCGATAGCGACGGCTTTATCCGCATCATCGACAATGCTCTCAGAACCGGGGATGGGAAAGACTCCCTGTTTGGAAATCGTGGCCCGGGCAGCGGATTTATCCCCCATCAACGAAATGGAGTTGGGAGAGGGGCCAATAAAGACAATGTTGCATGATTCACAAATTTCGGCGAAATGGGCGTTCTCGGCCAAGAATCCATATCCGGGATGAATCGCTTCTGCGTCTGTGATCTCTGCGGCAGAGATTATTCGTGGGATGTTCAGGTAGGATTCGGATGCAGGCGGTGGACCGATACAAATATCTTCGTCAGCAAAACGCACATGAAGAGAATCCCGGTCCGCCTCAGAATAGACCGCCACGGTAGCAATATCCAATTCCCGGCATGCCCGGATAATTCGTAGTGCAATTTCACCACGATTAGCAATCAATATTTTTTTGAACATATTTTTCCCTGGTCAAAGAACCTTTTCATCATGCATGAATAAATTCCCTAAATCGAAAACATAGGGAATCCGCCCAATTCATTATGCTATGTTCCATCTGATTGTAGATTTAACTCTTTTTGATTTTGAAGAGTGGTTGACCAAATTCAACCGGCTGGCCGTTTTCAACAAGAATATCTTGAACTTTGCCAGAAATTCCTGCCTTGATTTCATTCATGACTTTCATGGCCTCAAGGATACATACCACGGTATTGTCTTGTACAACTTGCCCTGTTTCCACATAAGAAGGAGCGTCTGGCGCCGGCGCCCGATAAAAAGTACCCACCATTGGCGCTTTGATTATATGGATAGATTCGTCAGTTTCTTCTTCTTTAGGAGCTCCCGGTTCAGTAACAGGAGGTGAGGCTGTAGGGTAAGCTCCAGGCACTGTTTGAGAAATCACTGCCGGAGCCGCTGCTGGAGCAGCAGTTTTTTTGACTACGAGACGCAGCTCATCCCCGGATTCCAACTCTAACTCGGCTATTTCAGCCTCTTCCACCAGTCGGACGACCCGCTCAATGAATTCAAAGTCCATTTCCGCTCGCTTTCTACCCCCGGCATACAATATAAAATATCTGTTTATTCCCCACTCAACCTTATCTTTTCTTCTTCTATTGATCTTTGATACAGTGATACGGTTGAGGTTATTTTTCGTTTTCTTAAAAAATTGAACTGATCAGGGGGCTTATTTTCAGCATATTCAATCTTATTTCAAATAAATATTTTCTTGACACATAATCTCATACATTATATGGAAATTAGTGGTTTCGTTACAGGTCTATCTTCGATTTATTTCATCTCTATCTTGTTTCAGGCGGATTCTCTACAACGACTCGGATGTGTTCTTCCAACGCTGAAATTCTATCCTCTTTTTCAAAATTCAGTATCAGCTTGTACAATCCCTCCTTTTGAGGCGCTTCGATTAAAATATTCATGGTGGTTTGCTGTCCGGGTAAAACCGGCCCATTGACATAGGCTTCGTGTTTGCCGGGAATTGGATTGGTATTGTCCTCATACACCCAGTAATATGTCAGCTGATGGCGATTCTTTGGATTGACTCCTATTGGATTCCATATATCCCATCCATCATTGCGTAATACAACTTGGCATTCTTGCGCATTCCCGGGACGGATTTCACGAGGAATAGTGTTGGAGATGTAATTGGGAAGCAAATAATTGACACTTGGGTCTCCATTGGCGTAATGCTGCCTTAATAGATAAAAGAACGAATAAGGATCCAACAATTCAAACCGCAATCCAGGCCGCTCTCTTTTTATTTTTTCTGAAAGATAGACCAGGTCTTTGGGCGTTGTCAGGTTAAAACGGTATACCTGAAAAGACCGTTCATTTTCACTGCTATTTTCATAAATGGTTGCCGCCACGTCATCCAGTGGCAGCAATCGTTGTTCGAAGTTATGAGTTTCATGGATAAAAGGAACAATTTGTTTCCCAAGAGGCTCATAATAGGGTTTCAAAGCGGATACCCCGTGGGGCGAGAAAAGAAAAAACAAATCTTGCAGCTGCTCATCAAATATTGCGCTTTCCGGCTGTGTCTCTCCGGGAACAAGAGACATGCTGTACTGCTCCCGGTCGAGGTCGGCCGCCATGGTCATATGCAGATCAAACTGTTCATAAAAATCGATGGCCAATGCCTGCCAGAAAGGCAGTCCGTTCCCCAACCGGGAATGAACACGATTGGGAATATAACGATTGGGGTAACAGAGTCCAGGCCCGGTGTTTCCCGCTGCAAAATAATCATTGGAAGTGCGGGTGGAATAGATATATTCGAATATATGCGGCACTCGTTCGCTTAATAATGGAGAGAGTGACCAGGTGATGGGTATCAATCCACGAGCCATATCTTCCCACTGTACTGGGATGGTTTGATAAAGCATCGCTGAGGAACGAAAATCTCCGATGACAAAAAGAAGATAGTTTTTATTTTCGAGCGCACGTTGTGGCGGTACAGGATTCTGAAAATACCGGTTCTTTAGTGGGATATGTTGATAGACAGAGGCATTGGCCAACGCCCCGAAAGGAAAGTTGTCCCCATCAATGATCCCATTATACGCAGAAATAATGCTGATAAATTCACGAGCTGTCTCATTTGGGGGATGTTTTCCCTTGACTTCGGTGTTGACAGCCTGGTAGGAACTGTATTTTTTCCACCAAGGCACAACCCCCCCCACTCGTAATATCCGCTCACCTGGCCTGGTATTCTCAAAAGCGGACATTAAAATTTCGGTCAATACTTCCTTGTCTTTGCCGCTGTTTAAGGTTTTGTCTTGGGTGTCTGTCGGGATTTCATCCCACCAAGGGTCTAAATCGACAAAAAAGGACCGTTGGCTGACATAAAAGTCATGGTTCACGATCTGGCAATGATATAGATCCGGATACTGAAATCCCGGAACCGTTGGTCCCCAGTCAAAAGGATCCAGGAAATAGCCTAAATAGGTTTGTGAACACATCCCCGTGTCTAGATAGAAAATCTTGGCCCACAAATAGGCGTCTTCCTTAGGGATTTGGGTGGATGGACGGTTCGTGTCGTAAATGTTACCCACACCTGAAAACTTCCCAGTCAGGCGTTCGCCTGGATTTAACTGAGGCCCATTCGTGACAATTTGAGTGAAAAGCGATTCCGGTGATGGATCATGACGTACTGGCAAAAAACCATCCACACCCGCTATGGTTAAAGCGACATTTCCGGTTGCAGGAACTTCAGGATCCCATAAAACCACAGCAGAATAATAAGACCTGAAAATTTGGAGCAATTCTTCGAGTGTCTCGACGTTTATCAATGTATAATCAGATAGATAATTACCGGGGGATCGGAGTTTCTCCAGCCAAAATTTATCCACATTCTTTTGATGGAGTGAAAGGCCTTCATGTATGTATAAGATGTATAGTTGAGGTGAATCCCGATTCACCAATCCCTGCAAAGCGGTTACCAGA
This sequence comes from uncultured bacterium, assembly GCA_964643335.1. Lineage (GTDB taxonomy): Bacteria > Hinthialibacterota > Hinthialibacteria > Hinthialibacterales > Hinthialibacteraceae > CAZXSQ01. The sequence goes on along the minus strand of CAZXSQ010000019.1, from coordinate 15,863 downwards.
TTGATGACGTCGTACTGCCAACTTTTATTATCGGGTTTCTGTTCAAGATAGGATTCAAGGGCGAAAACATACAGCACTTTTTGATTATTTGGGGAGCCTGATTCAGCAGAATGTAGAATGGAACCACTGAAAAATAACCCAATTAAAAACAAAAGATTCAGGTAAAATAATTTTTGACCCATCATTATTTTCGATAACGTATTCAATATGTTTTGCATAACAAAGTAATCATGTGGTGTATTTATTTTGCTCTTAAATGACACTTTTCAATTATATTGTTTGTCTTGGTCATTTCTTGTGTAAGAATCTCATAAGGTTTATCTTTTATATTGACCAAACCGTAATTGCTGTTCTCTCCATCGAACCGGCCTTCTTTTGGTTCATCCGCGTATTCAAACCAATGATAACCGATCATGAACGGTAATTTCATCAGGTCTTTTACAAACGAAGTGAAATGTTTAGCTCGGTCCGCTTGTGTTTTGACCGGCCTTCCAGCTCCTTTTGTGTTGGGGAGACCTGAGTCCATCGCTTTGAATGAGAATTCCGTTACCATAACCGGTCTTTGTGTCAACTGATAAATTCGTTTCAGTGTATTCTTGGGTGGCTCAAAATTGTAGGTGTTGAAAGTTATGATGTCACAATATTTACCGGCGCTTTCAAGCACCGTCTCAGGAGCCTTGCCTGCAAACCGGCAGCCGAGAATGAGATGATTTGGATCTTCGCGTTTGATTTCTTGGTGGCAAATCCGAAAATATTCAGCCGACACGATTCTTTGAAATTCGGTTTCATCCTTTTTCCTGTTTTGCGAGGCTGGCATGGGTGGTGAAGGAACATACCCATTGAATGTAATTGCTTCCACATTCCATGCCTGATTGAATTCATTGATGTCTTTGTATTTCTGTTTTAAAAAGGATACTGCCTGTGACCGGCCCGGAGCGTCTTTATCCAGCAAAAGATAGTCTATTAAAAGTGAATTCTTGGTTCGCCAGTCTGGCCCCCAATGAAGTTCATTGTCTGTGAAATATCCAATCAGGAAGATATCGTTTTTTAGTTTACGGCATTCCGTAAGAGCGGTATTTCTTGCGGCTCGTTTGAATTTTTTTGAGTAGACATCGGGAAAAACACCGCGCTGCCAATTTCCGCCCGCCTTGCTGGCTATATTCAAGATCAATGTGTATGGAATCTCCTGACGGCGCATGATTTTGTCCGGCCATGAACCGACGGTATTGAAATTCCACTGCCGCAGATTCTTAGCGGCTTTTTCAGCCCAATTTGCAGCGGTTCCATATTTTTGTTGATTATTTCTGCCGTATGGATTATAACCCAGCTCTGGGGCAAAATCGGCCATGTAGGATATATGATTAACCCCTTTCGAGATGAATGCATTTCCGGCGGGGTTGATCAGCCACCAAATCCCATCGATCTCTTCGACATAAAAAAACCGTTTCGGTTCGGAAGAAATTTTCTTCCAACCTCCTAACGCATCGTATTTGTCAAGCGATGATTCATCACAATGAACCGTAGGAATAAATATCATCAGGCAAGTTAATAATAGGTAGAACATTTTTTCTTCCTTTTCATTCATTGCTCTTTTTGCATAGGTTATTAATGTTTAATAATATGATATATCCTAAATTTATTTGATACCCAGTAAAAGTGCTTCATATTTATATTTTGAAGATGAACACAGTTCCATCGTCAAAGACGGTCTCAAAGGAATGTTTGAAAAAGGTGATTCTATCTCTGGGAATCTGGTTGAATTTGCAGAGAATGTATTTCAAATGATAAACTCGGGTGATGGATTTGATTTCATCCAATGAAGCGGTATGTAAAATCGATTCACGGACGTGCCGCCGCTTTTCGGCATCGGCGTGGATGTTCAAATGCGAAGGATAGGTCAGTAAACATTTTCGCCCTGTGTAAACACCCACCACAAAGAAACTGACATGATCGCTGGGGGTGCAGAAAACATCCTGGACATTGGTGGCGGTCTCTATATAATCAATCGCCCCCTTCCATTCAGCATGTGATCGGTGTGGCCAAAGAAACACTTGTGATCGGGAGGGTAATTCGCACAGAGAAAGCCCCAAAGATAGAAGAAACGGTACCATGAGCATTTTATAGATGATCGGCAGCCATTTTTCTTTCCATGCCCATATTTCTTTGATTCCCCATCCGAGAAGAATGCAAAGAAGCAGTTGAAAATACAATTGGAATTCATGGGGCAGTAAAACCGGTATCCATTTTTCAAAGGTGCTATTTGGGTAATAGTTTTGCGTTATTTTAAGGAAATAAGCGGGTAACTGCCCTATAACGGTGACCAATAAAAATACGAGAATAAAACGGGATGGAAGTTTTGGTGAATGTTTAATTACCGCCCATAAACCAATACCGGCGGGTATTAAAAAAGGTAAAGAACGCAGCCAAGACGTGCCCGGCAAAACGATTTCCTTTTGCATTAACGCTGGTGAAATATACCTCAATGGAACAGGATTGTTTACCGGTTGTAGAAGATTCAGTATCCAGTAAGGAGAACAGATGGAAAAAGAAACGGCTATAAAGATAATTAAGCGATAAACAGCTTTCTGGCGGTTGTTTGAAAGCCATATTTCCCAGAGCAGATTCAATCCTATTACGCTGGAAAGGATTAAAAACGTTGGGGGATGATAGTATCCCATCAATCCACAGCATAAAGAAAAGGTGAGCCATTGGCCTAAAGATTCCGTATTGCATAACTTAAGGAACCAAAGCCATAATAGAATACATAGCCCCACGGCATGGGCCATGACGGTTGGAAATGCAAACACGTAGGTAATCAGCCAAGGCATGACTGCAAGAGTAAGGGTTGCCCAAAAGGATGCGTTTCGATTTTGGATTAGCTTTTGAGTAAGAAAATAAAAAGCCAAAATAAATATCCAGTTTAACATGACCGGAGTCAATGCGTAAAATTGAAATGTATCCAATTGAAACCACGATATCATTGAAGCACAAAAAGCTGCGTGAAGTGGTGGATACCAGTGATAAAATCCTCTGAGGACCGGATCGGCAATGATTGATCCACCGGCCATTATATGCTGAGTCGTCCATACGTCGCGCAGTGCATCCCAGGTTATGTACCTGAACCTGGCGCAGCGGGGAGCCAGGTAAAAGAAGTATAATAGTACGATTAAAAAACAGAGTAGCAGAATCTGCCAATGATGCTTGATATATATCCGAAGGGGATATTTCATTATACAAACGATATATGAGATAGTGTCTTTTCTTATTGAATCTCGACAACCAGAAAAGTGGTATCGTCTTCTTCCGGATTGCCTTCTCTAAATTGATGAAGAGTTGTTTCCAATAAAGATGGCAAGTCATTCAGAGATTTTTTTCGGTTAACTTGCATAAACTCTTGTAATCCTCTCACGTTAAACATCCTTCCTGTTGGATTTGATGTTTCAACAACTCCATCGGTATAAAAGACAATACGGTCTCCCGATTGCAAATGCGTGGTTGATGATTTGTAGGTCACATCCAGGCGAAAACGCAGGAAAAACGCGCGTGGCGCAACAAGGGAGCGGCATTCCTCATTGCGTAGAAGCAAGGCCGGGGGATGACCGGCGTAGGCATATTGAATTTTCTTTTTTTCAAGGTCGACTATGGCAATCTGTGATGTCACGAAATGCTGAGACGGGCCGTATTCAAATAAATAGCGGTTGAGCCGTTTGAGAATTGTTGCGGGAGTTTTGCCGAAATTGGGTTGATGGACAAAGGATCGAACGATTGCCATTGAAATGGAGGCCTGAGCTCCATGACCTGTTACATCTGCAACAATCAAAAAGAGATGTTTATCGTCCAGCATCACAGCGTCGTAATAATCTCCGCCTGCATAAGCACAAGGATGGTATAGAACGTGTATACGGGCACGCGGATCACTTGGAAGTTCCTTCGGTAACAGCGAACGTTGGATTCGTGCCAGTTCCATCTGGTCTTGGACCATTTCTTCCATTTCTTTCATGACGCGGGCGGCATCGTATGAACAGCGTTTCAGCCGTTCAGTGAGCAGGTTAAGCGTCCAAGTCGATAGTTTGGGATCTTTGACCATTTCTTTATATACGGCTCCTGGAATACAAAGCGCCTGGGTTGGTTCTATTGCAATAATCGTGGCGCTTCGAGGGGTGTTTTGCAGCACCCCCATCTCACCGATTAGATCGCCGGATTCTATGTGACTTAACACTTTATCATTCACTGAAACGGTGCATCTTCCTTGCAGAATCAAATAGAGCGAATCGGGTGGATCATGTTGCTTGACGATGATATCCCGAGGATCGTACTTTACGGTCGTTGATTGATCAACCACCATCTTAAGCAGGCGTTTATCCAATAAAGAGGCTAATTCACCGTTTTTGCGCTCAAGAATCTGATGCAGTTCTTCAGGGGTTAGTTGTTTCTTTTGTGTTTTCCGTGCCATGCCCAACCTTAAATCCATTGATAAATTGGAACAACCATACTGGAATAGTATTATCCCAGTCATCTTAATCTATTCAATTATAGAATACTATTCAATTTCACATAAAGTGGTTTGATGAGATACTTGGAACAAATTTTGTTGCTTTATCGAATAAGTTTGAAAAACAGAAAATAGCAATTGAATAAATCGCTTTATTTGTTTATGCTGGTATGAACGGAATCTCATGGATCGAGTATGCTCTGGAAGTGAACGCCGCTTATCATTATTGAAAATAGAAACTCATTGTCTTGAGACATTTTTCTAAGAAAGGATGATAAAAATGACTGAGAATGGTTTTACCCGCCGCAATTTCATGCAAACCGCTATTGTAGGGGCTTCTGCTTTGACTGTTGGCTTAGCGAAGAAGGGAGTCAGCGCGAACGACAAAGTCAGGCTGGCCTGGATTGGTTGTGGAGGCCGGGGCTCTTACTTGGCACGGCGTGCGTTGACCGTAGAGGATATCGATATTGTGGCCTCTTGTGATCTGATCCAGCAGCGTGCGGAACGCATCGTGGAATACGTAAAAGAAGAAAGAAATAAAACAATTAACACCTACGTTGATTTCCGCAAAATGCTGGATAAGGAAGAACTGGATGGTGTGGTTGTTGCGACCGAGGTCGCCAATCATGGCAAAGTGGTCATTCCCGTTCTTGAAGCGGGGCTGAATTGCTTCTCGGAAAAACCAATGGACGCCACGGTGGAGATGGTCGATAAAATCACACGCGCCGCACGGCGGGCCAAAGGAATTTACCAAATCGGTTTTCAACGCCGGGCCGATGTCGGCATGAAGGCCGGCATTAAACTGATACATAACGGTGAAATCGGTGAGGTCACATTTATGCAAGGTCAATGGCATTGGGGCGGAACCGGTCACGTAGGTGGCTGGGTTGGAAATGTCGATATTTCAGGTGGGAAATTGAACGAACAAGCCTGCCATCATATGGATCTGATGAGCTGGGCTATGGGGAACACCGCTCCCACTCAATGCCTGGCTGTAGGCGCCATAACGGTAGACTATAAAGACCCTTATAGACACCAGGCAGAAAATATGAGTTCCGTATCGTGGTGGTGGCCGAATGGAGCGATCCTGTCCTATACTCATCTGCATGGTGTCGCGCAACCTTTCCAGGGAGAGAAATCCTGGGTGATGGGACAAAAAGGCGATATCGATTTGCTCAATGGCCATATTTACCCGCGGGGCGGAGAAGCCAAGCGCGTTTCGGATGAACAACCGGGTTGGGGAGATCCTTCCGTTCGCAACGAACTGATCGAGTATGCCAGATGCTGCCGCACCGGCGAGACTCCAACCGGCAACCATGAGACAGGCCGTATCTCAACATTGATGACCTTAATGGCTGAAATGGCCATGTATCGTCCTGACCAGAATGTTTACCGCCCAGGCTTCATAACGTGGGAAGAAGTCGGTTCCACGACTTGAGAAACAGTGTCTTATCTTTGTATGAAACAAGGCGCCAGCCGTTGGGTTGGCGCCTTCTCCATGTATTTACTTGTTGGCAAAGGCTGTATTTATGTATTTTGTCCATATAAATTTGCTTACACTCTTACTCTTCTATGGCCCTGTTCTATTTGCAGACAACACACTTCATGATTTCCAGTTTGTTGACAAAACTGAAGAAACCGGTCTGAACTGCTTCAAGCATCGTTTAGGCAGTTTCAACAAATTAATGATTGTTGAAGCGATGGGGTCGGGTGTTGCGGTGGGAGATTATGATAATGACGGGGATGACGATATTTATTTTGTGAACGGGAGTCCCGATGTCAACAAGCCTGACCCGAAATGGCGAAATGCGTTATTCAGAAATAATGGCGGTATATTCGAGGATGTGACGAACATTGCTGGAGTTGGAGATACAGGATTCGGTATGTGCGCTCTCTTCGGTGATGTTGATAATGACGGCTGGCTGGATATTTTTGTGGGGAATTACGGAAACAATGTACTATATCACAATAACGGTGACGGAACTTTCAGCGATATGACTCATGAAAGCGGTATTGATGATGATCGATACGCCGCTTCGGCTTCGTTTGCAGATGTGGACCATGACGGTGATCTCGATCTTTTTGTCGGCAATTATATTGATTTTGATGTACATCTTCATGGAACGATTCAGACGAATTACCAAGGGCAGCAAGTTTTGATGGGACCCATGGCGTTTGCATCGCAGCGTGACATTCTTTATATCAACAACGGCCAAGGAAAATTTAAAGATGTTTCCACACGAGCAGGCATAAACATTTCATTGGGAAGAGCAATGGGATCGGTTTTTTTCGATCTTGAAAACGACGGTTTCTTGGATTTATACGTCACCAATGATTCGACATACAATCATCTGCTGCGTAATTTAGGTGACGGCCGCTTCGAAGATTTAAGTTACTTATCCGGCGCCGGCTTTTCAGATGATGGGCGTGGAGGAGCCAGCATGGGAGTAAGCACAGATGATTACAATAACGATGGTTTGCTTGATCTGTTGATTACTTCCTATGAACTTGAGTCGGATATTCTTTACTGCAATGAAGGAAATGGTTTACTTACCGAGACAACAGCTCGAATGGGTTTATTTGCCGTTACCCGAAAACTGGTAACCTGGGGAAATGGTTTTTGTGACTTTAATTCGGATGGGTATTTGGATATTTACACGGTAAATGGTCATGTTTATCCTCAAGTCGAGGCTTTAAATTCACATAAATCCTATGCCCAAGGTGTTTCGATTTACAAAAACAATGGAGAAAAATACGAAGACATATCCGAACATGTAGTTCCCGATGAGGTTATGGATAAGTCGTGCCGGGGATCAGCGCTTTTAGATTATGATAATGATGGAGATATGGATATCGTTGTGAATTGTATTGATTCTACACCAATTTTACTTGAAAACCGGTCAACATCAGGGAATTGGCTGCAAATTCATCTAAAAGGCACTTCAGCGGAAACATATGGAGTACGTGTCACTGCTAGGCAAGGTAATAAAAATTGGACGCGAATCGTTGATGGTGGATCCGGCTATCTTTCACAAAATTCTTCGATTTTACATTTTGGATTCGGCGAAGTAGATCAATTGGATACATTGACCATTTATTGGCACCACCGTGAACCTCAAGTGATTCAATCTCCGAAACTCAATAGACGAATGGTCATCGAAGCGCAATAGTAGAAAGTGAAATGATTTGTGAATAAGTGGAAAATCCTTCTCCCAGTTGTTTTTTTATTATTAACTATGCTGGGGATTGCCTGCATCTTTCAAAAAATTATTCATATTGGGCTGAATAGTGACTCCTTGTATCCGGTGAACCTCTACCGTGATTTATTTGTGGATCATTACGGCATTAAAGGATGGTATTTACCCCCGGCGCCTTATTTTTTCCCCGATCTACTTTTGATGTTTATATCTATGGCTGTGACTACGGATATTGGTTACGGTTATCTTCTCTATGCATTTCTTTATTATGCATGTTTTGTGGGAGTATTATTTAAAATCTTGAGCTATGCCGGAGATAGAATGGCGGCTTTATGTTACTCATTGGGCGTTTACCTGTTATTAGTTGCGCTGCAGAATATGGCATCGAATTGGACTCTAGCCTGGTTCCTTTTTCTTCCTACTTTCCATGCAGGCGGTTTATTAATTGGTTTACTGCTGATAGAACGTATATTGTCCATAATGGTAAATGGAATTTCCGTCTGGAAAGGATTTACTCTTTTTATACTGGTATTTTTAGGAACAGTATCCGATAGCCTTGTTATTCCACATTTTCTCATCCCCATTGTGATAAGTATATTTATTCTCGGATTTATCAAGAATATACCGCTGAAGAGTGCAGTTCCCAGTGTGATTTTGATCGGCATATCTACAGGAATTTCTGTTCAATTTTTAAAATGGTTTCAAGAAGGGGCATTTGGTTTTTATGTTCCCTACTTCCTCAACCAAACGTCGCTCCCAGACTTTCAGCATGAGTCCGGAACATTTATCGCTCTTTTGCGTGATTATTGGTATTTTCTATTACCAGTCGAATGGCCATATTTATTGATCATTCTTTTACTGATTTTTTTCTCATCGATTCTCTTTTTAGAACACAAAGGTAAAATGAGTTTCTTGGGGAAACCGAATCGGTCATCGAATAAAATAGTTCTGTTTGTCGTGTTCATCACTTTTTTGCCGGTGCTGTGCAGCCTGACCGCTGTTGTTTATTCGGGCGTATGGATCAGTGTATCGGAAAGGCGCTATCTTCTTCCATTATATGTATTCCCCCTATTGTCGCTGACGCTTATTTTGTTTTTTCTGCATCATCGTATTCCTCGCCGAGTCAAAACTGTTGGAATCGTTGCCGTATTGCTGCTCTGTTCTATACGGATCCTACCCTCGGCTTTATCCTTTCAATTGCATCAATGTAAATTACCCTATCCGGAAAGTGTTCAAAGTCTGGATACTCTGGCCAACCGGCTTGATCTTAAATACGGATATGCGGATTACTGGCATGCAAAACGTTTGACCATCTTTTCCAAAGCAGGGCTGCGGATAAACCAGGTTCATCAAGACTTGATGTTTCATTGGGCGATTAACAATAAATCCTGGTATCAGAGAGAAATCAATGATCCGGATTCCTATCCCTTGTATACTTTCATTGTCACCAATGGATTATCAAAAGACCAAATGTTAAGCCGGTTTGGTGATCCCGCTATCCGGTATGATTGTGACGGATTAAAAATATACGTTTACAATCGCCAGGAAGACACCGCATTCAGAAATTATCTTCGGACACGAGTGACGGATGATTATCATGCTCCAGCTCAACCAAACCGATTGCAACATCCCAAAAAAGACGGCACATCCTGGGATGCAAAAGGCAACATCGTTTTTGACCAAAACGAGGAGATTTCAGTGAAATTCAATCCGCCCGCCGAGGGAAATCTTCTTGAACTTTCAGCAGATAATAATGACGAGTATGATATTGAACTCTACTCAACTTCTGAAAAATCTGATCATTTATTTTTAGGTAGAATCACAGCGCCCAAGGTGTTACTACCAGGCTTACAAAAACGCTATGTGTTTCTACCCGAGTCATTGAAAGGGCATGAAATATCCAAACTGATGATTAAACCCGGCCGGGGCGACAATCATTACAGTGTTGGACATGTATTCATTTATGAAGACCCTTATCCCTCGATTCAAAAAACAGATAGACCGGACAGTGTTCATGTCCCTTCAACCCCGCGTTCTCTTCGAAAAGTGAAGCAGGATGGCATTGGCTGGGATGCTCCGGGAAATATGGTCATTTCTGCAACCAGTGAGCTGCAGGTTGACTTTGATCCTCCGGCAACGGGGAATATTCTTGAGATTTCAGCAGACAATAATGACAAATATGAAGTTCATTTATATAGTCCGCAGAATGAGTTAGGCCGGTTGACTGTACCGGTAGCCGCCGCACGTGGATTGCAAAGGCGGTATTTATTATTGCCTGAGTCTGTTGACGATCAGACCGGATTATCTAAACTCACAATAAAACCGGTTCAAGGAGACGGCAGGTACAGTATTGGCCATGTGTTGATTTATGATGCACGTACTGGAACCTGGTGATCACCACTAATCTCAGGGTATATCTTCATGGGACAATTTATTGAAATATTCACCATTGTTTTCCCCGTTTTTTTGGTTATCGCATTGGGGTATTTTCTCAGAGCGATAACCATGATTGATGACCGTTTCCTCTTTCAAAGCAATCGGTTGATTTATAATGTTTGCCTGCCTTTGTTGCTTTTTTATAAAATTGGAACCTGTGATTTTTGCGTCAATTTCAATCTAAGACTGATTTTAGGATCGCTCATTGGTGTTTTTTTATGTTTTTTATTATCTTATTTCTATGCGTTCATACGTCACTATCCACCTGCCGATAAAGGAGTTTTTTGCCAGGGGGCCTTTCGCGGAAACCTGGCTTATGTGGGACTGGCCATAGTTTTTAACGCTCACGGTGAGGATGGAATCACCCGTGCCGCTATTTTGATGGGTTTTTTAGTGCCGCTTTTGAATGTGCTGTCCATTATCGCTCTGCTTTTACCCCGCCGAAGCAGCAAATCTCAGGGACTGCTTTTCTGGATACTTCACATCATATACAATCCATTAATCATCGCTGCGTTTGTTGGAATTCTATGGAGTTTTGCCAATATCCCGATTCCAAGAATTCTTGATCGGAGCCTGAATATCATTACCGATATGACCTTGCCTCTGGCCCTCGTGGCTATCGGCGGCGGTTTTTCTTTGAAAGAGTTGAAAGGAGATATTTATCGAGCGGGTTTGGCCACCAGCATTAAATTATTGGGCCTGCCGTTGTTAACCGCCTTGTTACTTTATTGTTTTGATGTAAAGGGAATGAATTTATCCATCGGAGTGTTAATGGCGGCAACACCCACGGCTACGGCGTCCTATATTTTTGCTACCCAAATGAAAGGGAATATGGAATTAGCCGGTTCGATTGTCATGCTTACAACACTGGTTTCGGTTCTTACCTATATGATCGCGTTATTTTTGTTGAGTAGCCTAAATGTTTGAAATCTCAATCCGATTGCTTGAAAAGAAATTGGTGGATGAGAGCATTGAATCTTTAAAAAAAAGCTTGTTTTTTGTTTTAGTTTGTGTATTATTATTTTTTTAAAATGGTTTTTACCATTCAATCGCTTGGAATTTTTTATTTGCAGTGCTAGCATCAATGATAAGTTTTAATTAGGATATCAAAGTTTAAGTCGATAAAAAGTTTTTTGATACAAGGTATGAATTATGAAACAAATAACCACAATTTGCTTCACGGTGTTTTTGAGCTTATTTATTGTCGCATCAGG
>CAZXSQ010000019.1:643-4514 GCA_964643335.1 uncultured bacterium | reverse complement strand
CATTTGATTTTGGCGACTCATATCCATTTCAGAGTTTGAAACATGATTTCGAGTTCGAGAATATTGGCAATGAAACATTAAACATCACGAACATCATTTCAACATGTGGCTGTACTGGTGCAGTGGCTTCTGCTTCCGCAGTGAAACCCAGCGGAACGGGGATTGTATCTGTTACACTGACCACGTCGGCAATTACCGGGAAACTTGAGAAAGCGATTTCTGTGGTGACCAATGATCCCCAACGGCCACAAGTTTCTTTAACGGTAAAATCGAAGGTTCATCAGCTCTGGAAATTCACCCCCAAATCCAGCTATTTCTTCCGAGATGTGATTATTGGAACGAAAGAATCCCAAACACTGTATTTAAAGAATCTTGAAGACGAAGATTTCAAAATCCTGGCCAAGAAAACCACAAAACCTGAATTCACTGTGGATGTTGGAGAGATGACGGAAGAAGGGCTCCCGGTGACCGTCACCGTTCATGCCGGCGAGACAAAAGGCCCACTCAGCGATGCCCTGCAAATAAGAACTGATCTTGAGAAGCAGCCTATAGTCAGAACCACGATTTTTGCAAACGTCGCCGGCTATGTCAAATTCAGCCCGAAAAGACTCTATTTTGGTTCGATACCATTAGGCTCCTCCGCCAATCGTCAAGTTATCATTAGTTTTGCTGGTAAAAATACATCTGATGAAATAAAGATTGAGGAAATCATCCCTGACTCCGGCGAAATCAAAGCCGAGGTCATTGGTCCCGCCAAAAATGGATACCGTCTTCTGTTTACCTATACTCCGAGTAGCGGTACAGGATTTCAGAAGGGTGAAGTCAAAATTAAAACCAATCTGGAGAAAGAGCCGGTCACCCAAATCTCTTATTCTGCCCTGGTACGCAAGCCACGCCGCTGAAAGAAATAAATAGTTTTAATCCTATTTGAGGAATGAGTATGAGGCGATTAAAGCACATCATTTGGCAAACCTTTGTAATTCTGGTAATTGGAGTCACATTGGGATTCGGTGTGAATCGTATGTCTGAAAAACCTCTCCCGCTGAAACGTGTTCCCAAAAGTATGGATGATCGCTGGGAAAAATTAGAAGCAGAAGAAGTGAAACAACTGGTTGAGAATGGAGAAGCCATACTCATCGATGCCCGTGAACCCAAAGAATATAAACTCGGCCATTTGCCCGATGCGATCAATCTGCTCGCCACCCAGTTCGGTGAATATTTCGAAGAAATCGGGGACGCACTCCCACGTGAAGGAGTTAAACTGATCGTTTACTGTCAAGGTGGAGTTTGTGACGAAAGTCACCAGGTTTTGAAACATTTGGAAACGCTCGAATTCCAAAACCTGTACTCCTATCCGGGCGGCTGGCTGGATTGGAAGGAAAAGAATTATCCCATCCAAAAAGAGGAAGAAGGAGGACAATGAAATATGCTTAAAAATTATTTTACCTTGCTTCTTCGCTTAGTTTTGGGTGGTGTGCTCGTGTATGCCGGATACAGCAAAATGATCGATATGGAAGGCATGGCCCAAGCGATTGAAAACTACCGGATTTTACCGGTTTCTATTGTCAATATAGTTGCTATTATCCTGCCCCCGGTTGAATTCATCGCCGGTTTATGTCTGATTTTTGGATTTTTGTTGGATGGAGCCTTAATGATCACGTTGATGCTTTTTGCCGTTTTTTGTGTGGCAATAGAATCGGCGATATGGCGGGGATTGGATATTGAATGCGGCTGTGCATTGACGAGTGATGCGGAAATTGTCGGCATCAAAGTTCTTCTTCGCGACCTGTTTTTTTTATTGTTAACGATTGTTGTGTGGATAAATCGATGGCATGTGTTTCAATTGGATTCCTTTTTCCCTTGGAGAAAAGAAAAACCGCGTACTTATAGGGATGAATCTTCTTCAAGCTCGGACATTTAAACCGGCGCGGGGAACACCCTGTTTTCCTCTCTTTCCATGCTTGGTATAAACACCGCTTTCTTCAGGTTTAATCACTTCCGCAATTTCCGCATTGATAGTGGCAACTGCATTTTGAAGAAGAATCTTGTTGGATTGATTGCTTTGTTTCAATTGGAAGACCACATTTCGCAAGTCAGCCCCGGATTGTTCTAAATCGCTGTTATTTTCCGGAGGGATTTTTTCCAGAATGTCCTTGAGGGTGGGATTCGTCTTGTCTATGCCCAATTCCTCGGCCAGTTCGTTGGTGATTTTTGTTCGTAACTCTTCCAGTTCGGCGATTTGATCGGCCAGGTCTTGTATCTTTTCAGTTACCTTTATAAGTGAATGGGCGTCTCCCGTTGCCAGATACCGGCGCTCTTCCTCCTTTGAGGATAACATCTTTTCATGAAGCTGTTTTTCTTCTCGTAAAATATTGACTAAAGGTTTTAAGTTCATTATTTTTATCCTTATGGAGATTGAATCTTGTCTGTAGAAATTCGGCTATGCCGCCCCAGTCTCATAAATTCATCCCTGTCCCGTTCCAGTTCAATCATTTGGGGGTTTTTCTGCAGTTTGATAAAATCGTTGGTGGTGGGCAGCAATGGAATGAATTCATTTTCACTGTTACCGCCATTTTTTCCTTTCAGCGGCATAAATGGATTCCCTTTCTTTTCTGAAGGGTCTTTGATCCGGTCATTTTTTTCTTTTAGTTCTTCATAAATGATGTCACTGATTCCGAAGGAATTGGACGCCGCCAGTTCTTTGGCTAAATAGTCATCCGCGATGTCGGTGTACATTTCAGTGGAGAATGATTGATCGGATAATTCACTTTTGGGGACGGTTTTCCGCATCTCTTTGAGTAACTGCCGGATGAGCATTCCCTCGAATTCTTCAGCGGCCTCGCGCATCCGGTGTTCCGACATTTTCCCGTTATCGTTTAACGCCATCATGCGCAGGGATTCGGCTTTTGCGCCATCCCGATTGAACGCCGCTGCCGATGGATCAAGCATATTGGACATATCCATTTTTTTCTCCCTTACCGTACCATGACCACTTCCGCCTTGATCGCTCCATATTGAGCCATGGCTTGGAAAATGGCTATCAGATCCCGCGGGCTGTATCCCACATCGCTCAAACTTTCTACCACTTCGCCTACGGTGGTTCCCTGAATCACCTGCATTTGTCCTTCTTCGGTGGCTGTGACATCCGCCTGTTCAATAACCTCGGTTTCAGCTCCCAACGATCCAGGGACAGCCTCCGGTGTAGTTTTAATAGTGATGCGAAGAGGCCCATGCGCGATGACCACATCCCTGACTTGAATATCCTGGCCCGCTATGACAGTGCCGGTTCGTTCGTTGATAACAACCTTGGCCTTTTCGTCGGCCTCCACCAGGGCGTCGTCGACAAAGGCAATCAGATCCACCAAGGAATTGAAAGCCTGTTGCCCCAGCAGGTATTGGCCTTCTCGGTTTAACTTCACATGCACGCGAACGGCGCTGGCGTCTTCGGCAACAGCGACATCTTCCTCGGCCATTTGATTGATTTTCCGCTGTAAGTTGGAGGCGGTTTTGAAATCGGGATCGTGAATCAGCCACCTCAGCGAGTTTCCATTCTGAAGCACGTTATGAAAAACCGGTTCGCCTTCAATAATGACGCCATTAGGAATCATGCCCACCGCCGTGTGATTTTTTTGAACAACGGCTCCTCCTGCGCCTGCGCCTGCACCGCCGGCACTGACGACGAATCCGCCAATCGATACCGGCCCGTAAGCGACTCCGTGTATTTGGTCATCAGCCCCTTTTAAAGGAGTGGTTAAGAGATAACCGCCCTGCAGGCTTTGAGCCTGACCGATGCTGATCACCGTGGCGTCGACTTTGGTTCCAGGACGGGCAAAAGCTTTCATATTGGCCATGACCATAACGGCGGCCACGT
>CAZXSQ010000019.1:0-633 GCA_964643335.1 uncultured bacterium | reverse complement strand
ATCCGGCAAAACGTTGACACCCATTCCCCCCATTAGATTGGCTAATGATTGCCGTGTAAATCCACGGCGTCCGTCGCCGGTTCCTTCAAGCCCCGCTACAAGGCCGTATCCGAAAATCGGGTTGTCCTGCACGCCGTCCAGTTTGGCAATATCCTTTACTCGAGACATTAAAGGTTGACCTGAGACCGGTAGAGTAACTATCAGTGCAAATGACAAAGCAAGTAAGAAATAGCAAGATAGTGTGATAGTATTCTTTTTCATGCTGCAACCTTTCTCTGTCTTTTTATAATGAACCGGATTTTGCATGTCAGCGTCTCCTTCGCCTTTCGTTGATCAATCATTAAAATAGGAAATTCAAGAATGTCTGGAAGACGGAAGGACTGGACAATCTTGTAACTGCACCATCTCCGAGATAACTGATTTCAGCATCCGCAACCTGGTAGGACAATATAGTGTTGTTTTGCGATATATCCCTTGGCCTGACTTTACCGGATAAGATGATGGTTTTTTGTTCCCGGCCGACTCTCATGGTTTTTCTTGCCTCAATCAAATAATTCCCCACTTCGTCGATTCGCACAATGGTGGCCGCCACTCTGGATGTGAAGCGGCTTTCACGTTCCACCTCGGTTTCGC
>CAZXSQ010000018.1:17632-27460 GCA_964643335.1 uncultured bacterium | reverse complement strand
AAATGACATGGGGATGGACTTTGGTCTTTGGGTCGAACCGGAAATGGTGAATCCTGACAGCGACCTTTACCGTGCCCATCCGGACTGGGTTTTCCATTATACCAAGCGCACGCCTCATGAATCCAGAAATCAACTCATGTTGAATCTTGCCCGGGAAGATGTGTGTGACTTTCTGCTTGAGTCCTTAACCAATTTACTAAGCGAAAACAACATTAAGTTCATAAAATGGGACAGAAACCGGCCTCTTTCCGAACCAGGCTGGCCCAGTGCTCCACCCGAGATGCAGCGTGAAGTCCGAATTCGCTATGTCCACAATTTATATGAGCTCATTGCTGAAATAGAGGATCGTTTTCCCGATGTTCTTTTCGAAGTCTGTTCCGGGGGCGGTGGGCGGACCGATCTTGGAATCTTCTCTCTAATGGATCAGGTTTGGACCAGCGACAATACCGATCCGGTTGACCGCTTGATGATTCAGTATGGTTTCCTGCATGCATTTCCGGCAAAATTGATGGTGGCCTGGGTTACGAATGCAGACTGGCACAATGTCAATCCTTCGTTAAAATTCCGTTTTCATTCTGCAATGCAGGGAGTTCTTGGAGTCGGCAGCGATTTAAGAAAATGGTCGCAGGAAGAGCAGAATTTAGCCACTGAAATGATACGTTTATACAAGGAAGAGTTGCGTCCGATTATTCAAGAAGGCATTGCCCACCGGATTTATTCACCGTTTGATCAAAATCGGGCAGCGGTGCAATACGTGACACCGGATGGCTCGAAATCAGTCCTTTTCATTTATAACACCTGGGAAACTATCCAAGGCAGTACCTCAACCAGCCGGGGGGCGCAGGTGGTAAAACTTCGTGGATTGGATCCGGATGCCGAGTATACAATGTCCGGAGACCGGACTGGAACTGCATCAGGTGAGACACTGATGAATCTCGGAATACCCTGGTACTTGAGAGGCAATTTCACCAGTTCGATTGTGATCTTTGAAAAGAAATGATATTAACCTGCTGACAATGATGGACGTATTTCCATTTGTTCAGCATCATATTCCATCCGGCAACCGGTGCGATACGCCATATTGGCCATAGTTGTAGCTACCGCATGAGCGTAACCAGCGTCGACATCTGCTCGAGCCGGTTTTCGGCTTCTGACGCATTCGAAAAAGTCTGCCATGTGGTCAACTGAGGGCGGTGAGGGAAACGTGATCTTATTGTCCATTTTATCGGCAGGATGAACAGTATCTGATTCTTTCAATGTTACTTTTCCACCGCCTCCTTTCGTCAGGAATTTCCCTTTTCTTAAATCCAGCATTCCATTTGTTCCATATAGGTATATTCCACGGCTGTTGGCTTCATTCCCCATTCGCATATGATATGTGACCATCGTTCCGCCTGGATATTCCAAAAGGCATTGAACCGTATCCGGATTGGTTCTCCCGTCCTTCCAAAGGTAAGTCCCTCCCATTGCTACTGCGTATTTTGGGATTGAATCCAGCACCAGGTTCACGAGATCGATGCGGTGGCTCATCGACTGGCAGAAGCATCCACTCGAAAACGGCCAAAAAAGCCTGAATTCGCGGTAATGCCGGGGATTCCATGGATATTTCTGGGGATCGAGATAGGCGAGGAATTCTGTCCAATTCGTATCTTTGGCTTTGATGGAGCACTCGGAATCCTTGATACGCCAGCGTTGTTGAAAGGTACACTCATAAATCTCTCCATAGGTGATTTGGCCTAACGCTCCGCTTTTGATGAAATCTCTTGCACCGAAATATTTCCCCTCGCCACGGCTTTGAGTTCCCATCTGTACGATTCTATCGCTGGCTTTAATCGTGAGATAAGCCTGTTTGATTTGGGAAAAGTCGCAGCCAAAAGGCTTTTCTACATAAACGTCTTTTCCATAGTTGACCGCTTTGGCTGCATGGTAACAATGTTGAAAGTCGGCTGTCGCAATGATGAGTATATCTGTATCGTCCTGTTCGCCCATCTCATCCAATGTACGGTATTGTGAAATCTTGTTGTCAGTATTTTGGCTGAGTTTTTCAACGACTGCTTTTCGCTGTTGATTCCATATGTCACACACGGCGGTAATTTGCACATTGTGTGATTTTTCCAATTTGTGCAACCATGCCATCAATGTATTGGCTCGTGAACCGGTGCCGACAATTCCTACTCGAAGCCGATCGTTGGCTCCAAATGCAGCCTGTGGAATAACACATGAACCAAGAACTATTGTTCCAGCCCCGACGGTGGAAGTGGTTGTTACAAACTCCCGGCGTGTGATTTCGTTGTCTCTCATGTTCAGATACTCGTTTCTATGTCGTAATCAAGTGCCGGCAGGATGCCGGCGTTATTATTTTAACTTGAGTTCTAAAGTAAGCATCAAAAGGTCTTCAGTATTTATTATCCCATCATTGTTCAAATCGCCAATTGCTTCGTTTTCTATCCAATTTGTCGTGAAAAAGAATAAATCTTGATTCGATAGAACTTGATCACCGTTGACATCCGCCTGCAATGGCTGTGCAGGGATGATATAAGCCACCGCTGCATTTTCACCGACTTCGTTGGCTGCACTCACATAAAGTTCCGGCAAACTGTCCTGGTTAATGTCTCCCAGTATATCCAAAGAAATTCCAAATCCATCTCCTTTCTGCCGTCCGTACATGACGGAGGATGAGATTGAAGAGACTTTTTCTATGATAGAACCTTCTTTAAGGTTGTTTCCAGTAACCAAATAGACTGCTCCTGTCCGAGTTGCAGGAGGACGGAAAGGAGAACTGCTTCCAGGTGCCCCGAATGCAAGCAGTGAACCTTGAGTTGACAAGGCTCTCCCCAAACCTGAGTTATCCTGCCAATGCCCCAGCCAGATCGTCTCGTCTTGTCCGAAATCTGAAATGATGGTTTCAGTTGGAATGGTCTCACTTCCTGGAATGATTGCCGCCACCCCTGTAGGCGATGTTCCACCGCTGAGGTTTCCGAAACCGAAACCACAAATAAGATCGTCTAAGCCGTCCTCATTGATGTCTGTTCCCAGGAGCGAGTGAATTTCATGCATACGGCTGTCCGGAAAAACACGAAATACAATTGATTTTGTTTCGAGTGGAATCCCCTCCAACGCATATCGGCCAATAAGTTTTTCTCCACCTGGAATAATGATCAGTTGACTTTCACTCGTTTCAGTTTGGCTTATTCCTTTAAACAAGCCTAGTTCAGGTGATCCATCACCATTTATATCGCCGATGAAATTAAAGACATTGGCAAATCCGCTGGTTCGGGTTGTAATCGAATTCGGACCGAGAAGCGTAAGTGAATTTTCAGGATTAAGTGATTGGGTATTTACAATACGTTCCGTGATCGAAAAAGCTCCGTAGATAACATAGGCTGCTCCCTGTCTTACTGCATCGGCATCCTCTATGATTGCTAAAGGATCGTAAAAAATCAAATCGTCGAACCGGTCTCCATTTAAATTTCCTCCATCACCAATGAATTGTCCGATAGATTCTCCAGGGCCGCCTTCAATGATTAGAGGGAATCGGTCTTCATCGGAAACCTGGATGACGGTGGTCAAACTGAAACCACCCTTCAATACATATATTCGACCGCCTTCACCTTCAAATGGAGCGCCGATGGCGATATCCGATATTCCATCGTTACCAATAAAATCCCCTAACGCAGATATAGATAACCCAAATCCGCTTCCGGGATTCCCTGAGACCACCAACCCATAAAAGCCTAAATTAGAAAGATTAATAGTTTGAGGAAACAAACTAGTTCTTCCCAATATTATATAGACCTTGTCTTCAAGTGGAGAACTCAAGGCTAGATCGTTCAAACCGTCTCCATTGAAATCTCCTATACTTTTTGCTATAAGTCCACTGCTGGTATCAGGGACACCACCAATGATGCGTACAGAATTCGGTGGTAACATATTCACACTGATAGGCTGACCGGTCACATCGAGGTGAAATGTGAAGATGAATAGTATGGATAAAGACAATGAATAGATACTATGGACGATCTTCAATGTTTGTTCTCCTGCCCCCTTGAGTTTCATTATATTAATGTAGCATACCTGCATTTCTTTGTCCTTGTGTAGGGGCAATTCGTTAAGTGTAGGGGTGATTCGCGAATCGCCCTTGCACGAATCCATGATGAAGTTTACCGGAATAATCATTTATGATTAAAATTGGTAATTGGATAGAATAATGAAAATCGAATCCAAAAACATAATTCTCGGCATAACCGGTGGCATTGCAGCTTATAAATCCGCTATGCTTGTTCGTTTATTAAAAAAACAATCGGCGGATGTTAGAGTTGTGATGACAAACTCGGCGCAAAAATTTATCACGCCATTGACGATGGCCAGTCTATCAGAAAACACGGTGGGGCTGCATCTTTTTAATCAATATCCTTTGCATGAAATTCGGCATATTGAATGGACTGAGTGGGCTGATCTTGCCTTGATTGGGCCCGCCACGGCGAACATCCTCGGCAAAGCGGCGTGTGGCATAGCGGATGATTTGCTTTCGACAATGATTTTGTCTTTTCAATGCCCTGTGGTTTTTGCTCCTTCCATGCATCATCAGATGTGGTCCCATCCTGCGGTTCAAAAGAACATCGAAATTCTGCGAAACTATGGGTACCACATTATTGACCCGGCTGAGGGAGATTTGGCTTCTGGTGATGTGGGGGTGGGAAGAATGCCGGAACCGGAAGAAATCATACAATGTCTTCAAGATATATGAAAGCCAGCTTTCCGATCAGATTTTGGAGGTATATTCAGGGCATTGCTTAGCGTTTGGACGCTCGGGGCGGGTACAAATATCCCCATAATTCCATTTACAGGAGTCGCAAAGAAACGCATTTCCTTTCGCAATGGATTTCCATCGTGAAATCCAGGTTTTCCATTTGGTTTTAAAATTTTCTCGCATTATTCACCTCAATACAGATATTATCATAAAATATTTTTGGGGATGTTTTTGTGAAATTCATGATCAGGTTTTTGAAGTTTGTGATAAAAACTATTATTCATATTTTATCTCATAATAATGAATCAGAAACGGAAAATTCGAGTGAAATTTAACAAATTTCAGCCATTTTTTCTTTAAAGTACACATTAATATACAGATTTTATAAATTAAATCGATAATAATATTGAAATCAAATTTTTATGGATACCCACTTTTTTAGTGAAATAAATGAAATGTTTCCCGTCATTTTGTATAGTTAATGAATTAATATGTTGGAAAATGACTTGTTTTTTTCTTTACGTTAATAAAACATAATGATACATTAATGATGATTTAAACAGAATTGTTTAAAAACAATAGACCTTACTTCTAAGGAGATTTATAATGCACAACATCAAATGGTGCTTTCTCGCTTTGTTACTTTTCGTTTTTACTCACCCAGCCAATTCAGTGACGACAATTGGCGGATTGGTTTATGACGGCAATGGTGGGCCCCTTACAGAAGGAACTTATTCTCTCACTTCAAGTATCAATGTCCCGAGAGGAGAAACACTGACCATTCAATCCGGTGTTATTGCAAAAGTGTTTGGATACAGGATTGATGTTGGTGGAGAGTTAAATATTCAAGGTGAAGCAAACAATCCAGTAATTTTCACAAGCAGAGACGATGATACTGTTGGAGAACTGATTGGAGATTCCGACAGCCGGCCTTCAGCCGGTGACTGGCGGGGAATTATTTTTGAAACGGGCAGCAGTGGAACTATTGAGCATTCGATTTTTCGATATGGAGGGGGATCCAACAATCCCGCCATAAAAATCCAGGACAACATCACTCTATCAAACTGCGAGTTTAGCAATAATCAGTCCGATGGCATCATGATTTTAAATAAAACAGTTCCGGCTGTGATTCAAGACTGCAGTTTTCTGAACAACGGTGGATATGCTGTGAATCTGGAACATCCGAACAGTCTTGTACTGACAGATTTTCAAAACAATACAGCACAAGAAAATAATGCAGATGTTATACAAGCGACAGGGACAATTACCGTGGCAGGTACTATCAGTCCTGATTTACCTGTGTTTTTCGAAAATGACCTTATTATTGGGGACAATGATCCTGATACAACCGCCATTACTGTCAATGCCGACAGCGGTGTCATTTTCAAATCGAATGGAAGCAGCATTTTTGTGAATGACCGCTTCAATGTAAATGGCACTCAGGATTCTCCCGTTATTTTTACCAGTGAACAGGATACGAATACGGATGCGGGAGGTGATACTATGGCAGGGGAAAATATACCTTCTGCCGGTCAATGGAAGCAAGTGTATTACCTTAAAGGAAGCAGTGGTGAAGTAAACCACGCTGTTATCCGCTATTGTGGCGATAATGTATCCGCATTGAGAATTGCCAATGCAATAACCGTTGCGAATTGTGAAATCAGTCATAACGCCGCTTCTGGATTGAGTATATCAAACGCAACTGAAGAGGCCGCTGTAAGAAATTGTGTTTTTCAAAACAATGCACGATATGCCATCCATTTGACTCACCCTAACAGCTTGGTGTTGACCGAATTTCAAGATAATTCTGCTCAAAACAATAATCTCGATGTCATAAGTGTTACCGGTACCATAACCAAATCGGGAGACATCAATACATCCTTACCAATCTATTTTGATCAAGAATTATCCATTGGAGATACGGATGAAAATACAGAGGAAGTCATTGTGAATGTCAGCCCCGGTGTGGTTTTTAAATCCAATGGAAGCAATATTGTTGTCAATGATCGATTCAATGTTGATGGAATTGCCACTTCACCAATCCTATTCACCAGTTATGAAGACCAAAATGGTGATGCAGGAGGCGATACCACAGCGGACTCAAATACTCCGGCTCCCGGTCAATGGCAGCAGCTGCTTTATGCTGCGGGAAGCAGCGGCTACATTTCAGATGCTGTGTTCCGATATGGAGGGATGGGCGGAGAAGCAGTGCTTGAATTGCAAAGTCAGGTTCGAGTTGCTGAATGTGAATTCAGTAATAACAACGGTGCCGGTATCGAGGCGCAAACCACCGTATTTCTCGAAAGAATCAACTCGCATGACAATGCCATTGGGCTTCAACTAACCGGTAATGGTTCGTCAGAGATAGACGAAGCCATCATTTCGAACAACAATTTGAATGGATTCAATATCAAAAATCAACATTCAGTAACTGCTCTCAAACTCACCATTTCAAACAATGGTCAAGATGGCGTGGAAGTGTCTACAAACGGTGACGTTTCGGTAACTCAAAGCAACATCTTGAATAATGCTGTTTGGGGAGTAGAGATGCGTGTGGCTCAAGTCGCCGATTTTCAGCAAAATTATTGGGGGGATCCAACAGGACCGAGAGATGACAATACCGGCGTTTTCTTTATCAATGATCAACTCAACTTATACAATCCGGATAGTGATGGTGATCCAATGACTGATTTCGTGAATTGGGCAAATCCGAATTCGCAAGTATTAGCGACACCGACACCCTCTCCCACTTCAACCCCTTCCCCCACGCCGACACCTTCACCTACTTTGACTCCAACAGTGACTCCGACGAGTACTTTCACTCCCGCTCCAACTCCTGTGCCGCCAATGACCAGCACGCCGACTCCAACTTTCACACCTACTACCCCGCCAGCGGCAACACCTATAACGGAGGAAGGCGTTTTTGTGTTGGATAACACTACCGATGTTTCCGGTGATCTGACCGGCCAAACTGATTTTGATCCGGTGGATAAGAGAAATTTATCGATATTCTGGAATGCCTCCCAAACGAACGCCACTGATTGGCATGTGTATGTCAGAGAAGGATTGAGTGGTACAAAGTTTTTAGGACGCACTGGCAGCGGAACCGTCACCAGATTTGATTGGTATCCCGATGCGCCAAACCTGGCTGACGAATTCTCCAATGGTCCCGATTTCAACTCGATCTATACTTTCCGAGTGATACGTTTAGATGATGAACTGACTCCGGACGACTTTTATGAAACCACCGCTCCAGTAGGTTTCAATCTAGAAGGCGGAAATCCGGTTACTTTAACCCAGCCGGATATGCCAGACGTCGATCCCAATGTGATTGCAATTTGTGATGATATTTTTGGCATCAATAATCTGGCTCCAACGGGTTCCAGTGGGACAGATACCGATCAATCGGACTGGAATGCTATACAAATCGCCTGGAACTTTGATGTTAATGCTTCAACCGTAAACGAATACCACGTTTCAGTTAGTCTCGACGGTGGATTGACTTATCAGTTTCTCGGCCAGACACAAAGCGGAAACCTGAATTACTTTTGGTGGACTTCTAAAAATGAATTCAGAACCGCGGATGAATTTTCGGATGGTCCTCAAGATGGTAATGAGTATCAGTTCAAAGTTACACTTATCCCATTAACCGGAGAACGCCTCTCTTTAACTTCGGGTCTATTGACTTATCAAATCGCCGATGAAAATTGAATAGGAATTAAAAACATATAGAAACATACAATGAAATCGTTTTCTGTTTTATATTAAGAGGTCAGCCGTAGGGGCGGTTCGCGAAAGGGGCGATTCGCGAATCGCCCCTACCTGGAGATTGAACGTTTTGTAGGGGCGGTTCGCGAACCGCCCCTACTCGTATTTGATACATCCAATTCGATAAAGGAGAAAAACGTGCGATATTTTCCTATCTGTTTAATCATGCTTAACCTATTCACAGTGATTAATATCACGGTTGGTGAATCAAATTATACGTTAGAAGCCTCCAATCTTTCAAAAAATAAGCCTGATAATACTCAATTGGTTCAATCATTCCAAATTGGCTATGAAAAAGAGGAAATATACGTCTGGGGGAGGGGGAATGAACTTCCACGGGTTTATTTCGATGAGTTCCTACCCGCTTTGTTCCACCGTACGCTTATTTTAGAAAAGATGGAATTGAACGGTCATTCGTTAGAATGGATTTTTACAGGTGATCATGGCGGTTTTACGATTGTGATTGATCAATCCTTCATCAAAGTGGAACAACGTTTTTATGATTCATTTGGATTTAATTATGTTCAAGATGGAAAAATTGAAGCTGGAAGGCATCCTGAAAAGATATGGATGGAATCTACAAAATCGTATGTTACTTCCATTCGTTCAATTGATGTAATTCTTGATCATAAACTTGGATTGATTGTTTCTATCAATGATGAAGAAATTATTCAGCAACATTGTTTCTTTGATGTTGCCCGCCATCAATTGAGAATAGCCGGCGATGAAGGAAAAATAAAAGGCCGTCTTTTTAAACCGGAAACTAGAGAGACAGTTGTCTCAATAAATCCAGACCAAAAACACCAAACCATGATCGGATTTGGCGGGATTGGGATTCCCACTGCTTATGCTCAGCTGAGCGAAGCAGGGAAGAGGGAATGGTGGGAAAAAGTGTGTGAGTATAACTTGCTGATTCAGCGTGAGTATCCCATCGGTACACGATTGAATCCCGAGATGGATAATTGGGAAAACCTGAATGATGCCACACCGCATTATTACGGCGATAATTTTCCCAACGGTGAAATAAGCGATTTTGATTATATTAAAACATTGCGGAAATTAGATGGAAAAGTCTGGTTTGAATTCTGGGCTTTACCGAAGTGGGCGACTCAAGATTGGCGAGATCCACAAGGGGAACTGCATCGCGGGGAGGCGGACCCGGACATTTATGCCAAAGCCATGGTTCAGTATTGTAAAACATCTCAAAAGGAAGCAGGTGAGCCACCGGATGTGGTGGGAATTCAGAACGAGCGGTCTCAGCCTCCTGAAATCTGGCATGAAATGACGTTGACGCTTCGCAAGGAACTAGA
>CAZXSQ010000018.1:2934-17622 GCA_964643335.1 uncultured bacterium | reverse complement strand
CGTGCCGGATTTAAAAAAGTTCGAATTCATATGTCGGATTCGGCTGGATTGAAGCAGGGAATCCAACGAGCGAAAGTATTCAAAAGTAATAGAGATGTATGGAGTGTGATCGATTATTCCGCAACGCATATGTATGATTATCAAAAATATTTTACCAATCCCGATGGATACGATTCTCTGTTGCGCGAATGGAAACAGGTTACAGGTGATAAGCCTTTTCTATCTACGGAATTGTGTATCAATTCACCTCGATACCAGCTGCCAAATTACCGCATCGCCTGGTTGATGGGCGAACTGTATCATAAGAACCTTGTCTTGGCGGATGCCTCGGCGATTTGTTACTGCTGGACCATACTCAACGTAATTCAACCATCATACGGTTGGACGCGCAGCCTTTTGGTGCCGGACCGAACGCATAATTTCACTCCTAAACCTTCCAGCTTTCAATTGCGTGTGTTTGGTGCCTTCAGCCGCAGAATTCATGAAGGAATGCAGCGTATCCAAGCCGAAAGTTCTTCTGAAAATATCCTGACCTCTGCTTTTGAAGATGCATCCGGAAGAAAGACCGTGATTCTATTAAACCGTTCAACAGTGCCACATCAGGTAAAAATAAAAAATATTAAAAATGGATTTCATTTTATGGAAAGAACAAGCCTATATAATGATAATAAAGTAGTTCAACCTCCTTCAGTGGCAGAAGATGAAACAATAACGGTTTCCATCGATCCAGGTTCAATTGTGACATTGTCGGATATCCCTTTAAGAAAACTCCCGGAAGGTTTCAGTATTACTGGTAATAAGAACTGAAAGCAGAGGTGCTTGTATGACGAGTAAAGAAAGAGTGCTGGCCGCTGTCAATTTAAAACAACCCGATAAGATTCCCATTGATTTCGGAGGCTGCAACACGACCGGAATGCATGTGAGTTGTGTGGCTGCTTTGCGTGATTATTACGGGCTTGAAAAACGGCTGGTGAAAGTGCATGAACCCGGTCAGATGCTGGGCTGGATTGATGATGACTTGAAAGAAGTTATCTGCATCGATACAGAGGGTGTATTTCCGCGCGGAACAGGTTATGGATTTCTGAATCGAAACTGGAAAACATGGAGGATGCCGGACGGTCTCGAAGTTCTGGTTGCTGAAGATTTCAAGACTACAGTGGATGAAGAAGGCAGTATCTACCTTTATCCACAAGGAGATACTTCTGCCCCTCCAAGTGGCAAAATGCCCAAGGACGGCTATTTTTTCGATGTGATTGTACGACAGGAACCTCTAGATGAAGAAAACTTGAATCCTGAGGATAACCTCGAAGAATTCAAACCGATCTCAGATGAAGAACTCGGTTATCTCAAAGAGGCTGTTCCAAAAGCCGCCTCCACAGGGCGTGCAGTCTTTGCATCGTTTGGAGGTACTTCTTTTGGTGATATCGCCAGAGTACCGGCGGCATCGTTAAAATATCCAAAGGGTATTCGTGATATCTCTGAATGGTACATGTCTATCGCACTGCGTCCAGAATATTTACATGCGGTTTTCTCCAAACAATGTGATATCGCCATACAAAATCTCGAGAAAATTCATAAAGTGGTTGGTGATACGGTAGACCTGGCTTATATCTGTGGAACCGATTTCGGCACACAAAATTCTTCCTTCTGCTCAGTTGAGACTTTTCAATCCCTCTATAAGCCTTATTACAAAAGGGTGAACGATTGGATTCATGAGCACACCAACTGGAAATGCTTCAAGCATTCCTGTGGCGCGGTTGAAAAATTTCTCGACGATTTCATCGATGCGGGATTCGAAATCTTTAATCCGGTTCAATGCTCAGCCGCCGGAATGGATCCCGAGTTATTAAAAACCAAATACGGTAACCGGCTTGCCTTCTGGGGAGGAGGAGTCGATACGCAGGAAACCCTACCTTTCAAAACGCCGGAAGAAGTCCGTGAGGAGGTTTTGCAACGCTGTGAAATTTTTTCCAAAAACGGTGGTTTTGTCTTTAATACCGTACACAACATACAGGCCAAAACCCCTGTTGAGAATATCGTGGCGATGATCGATGCGGTGCATGAATTTAATGGTGAAAAAATAAAGATTTGAGAATGTCGGGATAACAAAAAAGGTATTTTATGCCTACTGCAGGTGCCACGGGTGTGCTGTTTACTCCCTTGACGTGTTCACTTGCCGGGTCACCGCAAGGGTACAAACAACATACCCTTGGCACCCTGCATTTCACCTTTTTTCCTTTCAGAATGTTCCGCTCTGTTCTGATAGTTCCTTCTCTATTTCTTTCTCAAGTTCATCCAAAGAAATTCTTTTTTCACTTGCCGCTCTTTTATCTAAAAAATCTTGGAAAGCCTGACTTTCCCGAAGCATTTCTACTTCCTTCTCAAAATCATCTGCTTCTGAAATCAAAAATTCACTGCCATCGGAGGCAAGCAGCAGTACCGGTTCATTCCGTGCCTGCTCGATCAGCTCATTGACCAGTAGAAATTTTCCCATATCCTCACTTTGGAGTTGTATATTTGCATTTAAGAGTTCGATACCATAGACTGTTCCATTTGGGGACATATCAATAAACAATTCATCGCTGATCCGAACTACCCTTGGCACCCCATCCCCAATACATGAACCAACCTAATTAGGGGCGGTTCCCGAACCGCCCCTACGTGAACCATCGAACCGGCTGGGGTGCCAAGGGTGTGCTGTTTACACCCTTGACCGTATCACCCGCAAGGGTACAAACGACGTACCCTTGGCACCCAACTAAATTTTATAACGTTAATCGATTTTCATTGAAGAGATTGTCTTCAATCTTTAAGACACATTACGTTCAATGAGTCTCTTTTTGGCTGTATAATCGATTTCTCAAATATTGAACAAGGAGACGATGATATGTTTTTACGATGCATGATCGGTTTTGTGGTGGTTATTTCGATTGGTTGCCTGGCCCAAACAGTTTCAGCGCAGGAAGATTCTATATCTGTAGTTGCTCAAACAGTGTATCCCGTTAAGGAATTCGGCGCTGTGGGAGATGGGGAAACCGAAGATACCAAGGCAATACAGCTCGCCATCAACGCTGCTTCTGAAGAAGGTGGAGGCACCGTGTTTTTTCATCCCGGAAACTATCTTTCTGGCACGCTGATTATGGAGAGCAACGTCACTCTGTATCTTGAATCCGGCGCGACACTGCTGGGCAGCAAAGATTTGGAAAAATATCCAAGACTCAAGCCTGCATTCCGGTCTTATACAGATAATTATGTGCGCCAAAGCTTGATCTTTGGAGAGAATCTGCATGACGTCGCCATTCGAGGCAAAGGAATCATTGACGGACAAGGTGAAGCATTTAAACAGAGAGATTATTTAATTCGGCCTTATATAATCCGTATGGTTTCATGCAAAAATGTTCTGATCGAGGGGATAAAACTCCGGAATTCAGCCATGTGGATGCAGCATTACCTCAATTGCGGCAAAGTGACCGTTCGGGGAATCGATGTGGAAAACCACGTGACGTATAACAACGATGGATTGGATATCGACTGCTGCCGGGATGTGGTGATTTCCGATTGCATCATCGATTCCGATGACGATGCGCTTTGCCTCAAAAGCACGGCTGACCGTCCTACCGAAAATGTTGTGATCGAGAATTGCGTTTTAAGCAGCCATTGCAATGCGATCAAAATGGGAACCGAGTCGAACGGCGGCTTCAAAAATGTCACCATCACGAACTGTGCAATCCAATCACCCGAATCGGAAAAAAGTATATACGGCATGAGGCGGGGAATTTCCGGTATCGCTCTGGAAATCGTCGATGGAGGAACCATGAACCGCATCAGTATTTCCAATATCACCATGATGGGTGTTTCCACACCGATTTTTTTACGGTTGGGGAATCGTGCGCGTCCTTTCAAAGAAGAAATGGAAAAGCCAGGCATGGGGGTGATGAAAAACATTAATCTGAGCAATATTATCGCGACGGATGTCGGGACCATAGGTTGCTCGATCACCGGGCTGCCAAATCAGCCGGTTGAAAATGTCTCATTGAGTAATATTCAAATCACATTTGACGGTGGAGCAGAACGTGAACATGCAACAAAAGAAGTTCCTGAAAAAGCGGAAAGTTATCCCGAAAGCAAGATGTTCGGCACACTCCCCGCTTATGGATTCTATTGCCGGCATGTTGATGGCTTGACATTCAACAACGTCGATCTGCGATGGAATGAAGATGATCCACGTCCTGCCATTGTTTGCGACGATGTGCAAAATCTGCAATTCAACGGTGTCAGCGGTCAAACCATGCAGGATGGATTCCCCATGGTTGTTCTGAGGAAGGTGAACAATGCATTGATTCGCGGCAGCAATCTGAAATATGACGCAAATGTGTTTTTAAAAGTAGAAGATGGAAGTGAAAATATCAATGTTATCGGGAACAGTTTAAGACGAGCCATTACGGCTTTTGAGTTTGGAGAAAATTTTGACAAAGCGGAATTACATGAAGCTTCTAATATATTGTATTGAAGGTGAAAAGACAATTTGTTGATGCGGACAAGATGTCCGCTCCCCATTTGCCGCCGGGACGGCGGCGTTACATCTTATTTCAGAATCCCGAGTTGCTGGTATTTTTTAGTGTACTTATCATAAAGTTGTGTATGGCGGCTGGTTAAATCGATTTGCCTTCCTTGAATGAATTCCAGTTCGACTTTAGTTGTTATTTCCAAGATTTCACCATCCGTTACAATTAACGTTGCGTCTTTGCCTTTTTCGATTGATCCCACGCGGTCTTCCACGCCGAGAATTTGAGCGGGATAGAGAGTTATTGCCTTCAACGCTTCTTCCTTTGGTAACCCATGGGCGGCGGCTGTGGCGGCTTCATAAGGTAAATTCATTTCTTGAATCACACCTCTTGAACCGGCAATACAAAACTGAACGTCTGCTTCATATAGTTTCAGTGGATTTTTGTAGGGTGTGTCATAATTTTCCCAGCGCCTCATAGGTGTTGTGTGTATTTCCCCTATGATGACCGGGATGTCATTCTCTTTGAGTAAATCTGCTGCCCGCCAGGCATCCTTTCCTCCGACAAGAATCATGTTCACATTTTCTTCTTTAGCCCATTCAACAGCGGATTGAATCTGCTGCAGCTCGCCGGCATGCACAAACACAGGGATTTTCTTCTCAAGCACTGGTATCATTGATTCCCAACGGACATCTGTTTCATGATGAGGTATCACTTTTTCGGATTCGGCTTTCTTGGCTTTCCTGTAAGCCCGTGCGTCATCGAATGCATCGCGGATGATTTGTACGCGTTCGTCGCGTCTCTCCATCGCTCGTTTTGCATTACCTGACGAGCGGTCAATGTGCATGGACGGCCAGCGAACATGCATCCCGACGGGTGCCTTGAGTGTCATGTCTTCCCAAGTCCAACCGTCCAGCATGATGAGGGCTGAGGTGCCTGAAATATATCCACCTTGGGGAACCGTCAAGGCAAGTGTTATTCCCGTGGCTCTTGTAACTGGTATGAGTTCACTATCCGGATTGATGGCCACTTCGGTTCTAACTTCCGGAGTGATCTGACCGGTTTCACTAAAATCGCGTGTTGCCCGTACGGCTGAAATTTCAACTAAACCGAGAATCGTATCCGAAGAAATCAATCCTGGATATACATGCTTGCCGCTGACAATGATTTTCTCGGTATTTTCCGGAAGCGAAATATCTTTACCTATCTCAACGATTTTCCCATCCTCAAACAATACGGTACCATTTTCAATGACTCCATCACAGATGGTGTGAATGGAACCATTGACCAACGCTATGGGATGATCCTGCGGTGGGGCGGGAACTTGATCCGAAGCAACAGCATCTACACAAAATGCTAATAAAACCATTGCCAACATTAATCGTGATGCGAAATTTATTTTCTTTCGTAGGGGCGATTCGGGAATCGCCCATATAAGTTGTAATGATTCACGATTCATTATTGTCTCCTTTTAGTCATCATTATTTTCTTTTGATTGATTATTTTCAGGTTTTAATATTTTTTGAATAAGCCGCGCTCTTTCTTCTTGTATTTTTTTATGTAAACGTTCATCTTCTTGCTTATCAAAATACTTGCACCCCTCGATCCAAGTTTGTTCACAGTGTGAATAAGTGGACAAGGGGGGGCCGCTCCAAATAACGAAATCCGCATCTTTCCCCTTTTCCAGGGAACCCACATAATCATCGATCCCCAGCTGCTTAGCGGCGTTGAGTGTGACGAACTTTAAGGCATCCACTTCGTTTACACCACCATACTTGACCGCTTTGGCCGCTTCTGTGTTCAATCGGTTGGATAATTCTCCATCGGTGGTATCGGAATTGAATGAAACCAACACACCGGCCTTATGCATCAAGGCTCCTCCATAGGGGATGGAATCAAACACTTCGAATTTATACGCCCACCAATCACTGAAGGCGGATGCGCCCACGCCATGTTCGGCCAGCGCTTCAGCGATTTTGTAGCCTTCCAATGTATGTTGAAATGTTCCGAGAGTGAAGCCGAATTCTTCAGCCAACCGGATCAGCATTAGCATTTCGTCTTGCCGGTAAGCGTGGCAGTGGATCTTTCTTTTCCCTTGCAGGACTTCTAGCAATGCTTCCAATTCCAAATCGCGCCGAGGAGGAATTTTCTCCATTTTATTTGCCAGAGCGGTGTATTCATTCCATCTTTTTTCATAATCAAGCGCCGCTTTGAATCGATCACGGATAATCTGTTCAACACCCATGCGTGTTTGTGGATAGCGCGAAGTAAAACGGTCTCCCCAATTGCTTTGTTTTACATTTTCACCCAAAGCGAATTTGATACCTGGAGACGCTTTCGAAAATAATAATTCATCCGGTGGTGCTCCCCATCGTAGTTTAACTACGGCGCTTTGTCCTCCGATTGGATTAGCCGAACCGTGAAATATATTGGCAGTGGTCAATCCCCCAGCGAGGTTACGATAGATAGTAATTTTGCTGCTGTTCAATACATCACTAATGCGGCACTCGGCGGTAATGGTTTGTCCAGTTTCATTAAAACTGCCATCTGTGATGAGGTGGGTATGGCAGTCGATCAAACCCGGTGTGACATGTTTTCCTTGCGCATCGATCACCAATGCACCGTCAGGAATCTCTATATCATGGCTGGTTTGTGTGATCTTGCCATTTGAAATAAGCAGATCCGCTTCATTGAGCGTTTCCTGTTCTCCCAATGTCCATAATGTGGCGTTTTGAACTAAAACATACTCAGGCTGCTCAGGAGCAGTCTTTCTTCCAAAAGCCCCGAAGGGATAGACGATATCCACCTTTGTTTCCATGTCATGCGAAGTTTCAGTGCCTTCTTCTTTAATATTTTCATGATCTGTATCACTTACTACTTGTTCTGCTATCCAACTGAACATTTCACCATTAGGCAGTTCTCCTTTGCCGGATATATAGGAATCAGTAACATGGCCAGATAACCTGACAATTCCTTCTAATCCCATATCTTCTCCAGAGAAAGTGAATGCCAAGCGTTTTCGGTCTAAAACAATATTATTAATTTCAATTTTGGAACCGTCTTGAATCAAGTTTCCTTTCAATTGTTCAGGTTTTCCCTTCATTTCAAGTGTAACTGAGGCAGGAATTTCAGTCGGAAAAGAAAGAGTGAGTTTCCAAGTGCCCTGCGGATCAGCTTCGGGTTCTTTGTTGATTTCGTATCGATTCCCATTGATCCATACATCCATGATTTTGCTTTTTTCATGAAACAATCTGCCATCGGAAACGATCAAATGAGCCAGCTTCCCATTTTCCAGAGTTCCTAACCTTGATTCCACTCCAAACAACTTGGCAGGGAAAGTGGTTAATGCTGCCAAGGCTGTGTCATGGGGTAATCCGTGTTTGATGGCTTTGTGAAGATTTTTATAAAAATCTTTTGGGTTATCCAATCGTGATGTGGTTAGTGCAAATTCAATTCCAGCTTCGTGCAGTAGTTTTGGATTTACCGGGGCCACTTCCCAATGAAGCAGTTCACTGAGATCAACATTAAGCGCTTCTTCCGGAATCTCTACCGCAGGCTTAACAGGAAAATTGATGGGCAGTATAACCGGCACATCCGCTGCTTTAATGAGCTCTAGCCGTTTGTATTCGTACCCGCTCCCACAAATCCATAGTTTTAAACCAAACTCTTTGGCGATTTTTACGGCACGCAGAAAATCCAAGTGGTTATTTGTTTCAAAGAGAATCGGTTGTTCACCGTGTATGGTTTCTTGAAGTGCTTCATAAGCATTATTGGTTTCCGGTTTGGTCTTACCTGCTGGCTGAAGATTGTATATTTTGTGAGCCTGAAGATACCATTGAGTATCCAAAAAAGTTTGCCGCATTAAAGCAATGGATCCCATCAAGGAGTTTGGATATTCTCTTCTGCTCGCCCGCTCAAAAGCCAGATGCTGTGCAATATTTTCACGGATGATTTCTTCGTTTAGCGCTTTATCTCCCAAACTGACCAAAATGCTGCTCCCGCGAAAAACACCTTCTTTTGGTGCAATTAAAGCGGATGTGAATCCCAGTGAAAGCAGTTTGTTTCGATCTTCAACGGAGGAGGAGTACAGCGTTGAAGAGCTGATCTCAGGTTTGACCATCTTGTTCCAATGTTCCAAGCCTCCGTTTTCAACATCCTTAACGCCCAAATGTGAGTAACTTTCTATGAAGCCCGGGTAAATAATTTTGCCGCCACAATTCCATTTCTTGGCATCCTCTGGTATAGAAATATTTCTCCCAACATCTTCAATGATACCTTCACGAATAATAATTGTTCCATTTTCTATGACTTTATACGGATTTTGCACAATTCGTGCGTTGACAAGTGCGTGGACATTCGGTGTGTTATCCCGCAGACCTATTACCGGTTCGGTTTGCGGCCAACCCGTATTGGCTGTAAATAACAAAAACAGACTTGCTAGAATGTAATGAAGAGAGCGCTTGTAATTTAAATCTGTTGACATATTTCAACCTCCTTAATAAATTATGACATCTATTCCAAACAATTTAGGTTATATAATTGAAACCTGTAAATGTTATGGTTGTTCTACTGGAAATTTATATGAAAATAAATTATTTTACTTGAGAATCATAAATTATTATCCTGAAGAAAACAACATACAGGAGTAAAGAGTATGAGTGAATTCGGAGATAGATTGATCGAAAGCGCTGAACAGGCCTTGGCTTTTGTAAGGGGAGAAGCTGATCCTAAAAAATACCGGGTTAATATTCCGCATGAAATTGATGTAAAACGTATTCGTGAAAAACTGGGGATGAGTCAGAAACGTTTTGCTGAGACATACGGTTTTAGCCTTCGCACAGTTCAAGAATGGGAACAGGGGCGTATGGTGCCTTCGGGACCTGCAAGAACTTTTTTAGTGGTTTTGGATAGGGAACCGGAAGCCGTGGGCCGCGCCTTAATGTCACAGACAGCAGAATAGAATAATTACTGTTTTCATTTAAAAATATTCACTACCCGGGGATCAAAGTGAAACATAGCCATCAACTGAGAATAGACATTTTAATTTGATAATTAATAAAGGGAGGAATTATTGAGATGAATCTACCTGCACGCTTAATGTTTTTGTTCATTATCGGCTTTGTTCTTGTCATGAACTTTGTGTTGTATCCGGCTTGTGCCCCAAATGAATCTCAGGATTTTTTGAAAGCCGATTTCGAGGATACGAAATGGTTCCGTGACGCCAAATTCGGTTTGTTTATTCATTGGGGGCCGGTCAGTTTAAAGGGAACCGAAATCGGTTGGTCTCGCGGTGGTGAGCGCCGTGGCAGGGGAGGGAAGGGCGAAATCCCTGTCGAAGTGTATGATAATCTGTACAAAGAATTCAATCCAGTAGAATTTGATGCGGACGAATGGGTATCAATCGCGAAAGACGCCGGGATGAACTATCTGGTATTTACAACCAAGCATCATGACGGTTTCAGTATGTTTGATACGGAATTAAGTGAGTATAAAATCACCAATTCACCTTTTGGGCGCGATGTTACCGCTGAACTGGCCGAAGCATGTCATGATGCGGGGCTAAAACTTGGCTTTTATCATTCTCCGGTAGATTGGTACCATCCGGCTTACCGGACTGAAAACCACGAACAATACATAAAATTCCTACATGGGCAAGTTTGTGAATTATGCACGAATTACGGTGATCTGGACATCATGTGGTTTGATGGACTGGGCGGTTCGGCAGAAGACTGGAACTCCGTTCCAATGTTCAAAATGATTCGTACCCTTCAGCCAGATATCCTGATTAACAATCGTGCCGGACTTCCAGGGGATTTTGATACCCCGGAGCAACGTGTTGGGCGATTTCAGAAAGACCGGCTTTGGGAAAGCTGCATCACAATATGCCGGCAGTGGGCCTGGAAACCCAACGATAAATTGAAGTCTCTAGAAGAATGTCTCGATATATTGGTAAGATGCGTCGGAGGCGACGGCAACCTGCTTCTCAACGTTGGCCCGATGCCAAACGGGGAAATCGAACCGCGCCAGGTTGAACGGCTGAAAGAAATCGGAGCCTGGCTGGATCAATATGGTGAAAGCATCTATGAAACCCGCGGCGGCCCCTTTAAACCGGGAACCTGGGGAGCCAGCACTCATAAAGGCAATACGCTTTATCTTCACCTTTTTGATTGGGAAGGGCAGGACACCTTCGTTTTCCCAAGAATCAATAAAAAGATTATCTTTCATAAAGTTCTCACTGGAGGTGAAGCTAAAGTTACACAAAAAGAAAAAGGCATTGAAATCAACATGTCTCAGAACGAACACGCAGAAATAGATACAATCATTAAGCTTGAACTGGATGGTTCCGCAAGTGAGATTCCAGCTGTTTCTTTAGACCTATACAACTCAGTAGCTTCTAACCAAGAAGCCAAAGCGTCGAATGTTTACGAAAACAACAATTGGGCTTATGGCCCGGCAAAAGCGTTTGATGACGACCTTAGTACCCGCTGGGCTACTGATTCCGGTATAAACGAAGCCTGGCTGTCTGTCGAACTCAAAAAACCGGTTACCTTTAACCGTGCTGTGATTTGGGAAGAATACAAACGGGTTCAATCATTCGAATTGCAATATAAGAAGGGAGATTCCTGGGAAACTTTTTATAAAGGAAAAGAAATCGGCGATAAATTATCGATTCAATTCAAACCGATTACAGCGCAATCAATCCGTTTGAACATTCTGAAAGCCACCAACGGCCCAACGATCAGGGAATTTCAAATTTTCTACAGAGAATAAAATACTGTTTTACAGTGCGATGAATGTAGGGGCGGTTCGCGAACCGCCCCTACCGGCCTGACTTTCAATCACATTGAATGTGAACCTCATATTCCGATATCATATCTCCTTTTTGCCACACTTTGTCCTGTGCGATATAATTTAAAATCAAATTATCCGTTACCCGTGCTCTTTGAGGTTGAGTGGCTCCGCCGTAACGAATCGACAATGGCTTTTTGCTTTTTATATGCATTGTATTGTCAACCTGTATTTCGAAAACGTTATCTTGTTCAATTACTTTTCCGCTTTTCGATTGGATCGTTTGCGTTTCTTTATCGATTTTAAGGATTCTTTTCCCATCTTCATAAACCCAGTTTGGATTGTTCAGTATACCAATAAATCCCGTTGCGATTTCTGAAGTGGTTATATCGCGTAAAGCAACAAGTTTCTCTTGCATTATCCAATCGCTATTGGCTTTGGAGTTGTATTCGAGAAACGAACGTATTGTATTTTCGCCATGATCCACTATAAGTTTTGCTTTAAACCAATCCTTACCGTTTTGAACATTTACTTTATGTATACGGGTGGGTAATGCTTTATTCTGATCTTTTATATGTATCCAACCAATGCCATTGCTCTGATGTGGCGATACAATCCGATCCTTTTCTTTTACAACACACTGGGCCATGTTTTTAGCGCCCCAACTAAATGTATGAATTGCTTTTTCTCCACGATTGAGAATCACTTTACCAGAGTCTAAACGCAGAACTCCAGTGCGTTCTTTGAAATTATCGTTTATCGGACCACCCAGTTTCAGCGCAAGCCAGGCACGTGACAACGAATAGAGAATATCCGTTTGTGTGGATGGAAAGAAAAATTCTTCATCAAGATAGATCGCGCCGGATGTTGTCCGTGCCTGCATTTTTTCCAACGTTTTAAAAGACTGTGTGGCTAAAGACCACGCATCCGGGTCTTTGCCAAATGTCACCATTAAGATATGGGAACCAAACCAGTCCGGATTGCGGAACAGTCTCCAATCCTGTCCGTTTGGATAAACAAAACCTCCATCCGGCAACGAAAACCATTTTAAATTTTCATATACTCCCGGCACATTATAAAAAATCGCTTCCGGTGGCTTCCTGTTCGTCATGACAAAATCAAGGACACAATACATAGACAGCGAAAAAGTAGTCATGTAATCCGGATGGACGATCCTGTGATTTTCTAACGTAAAATCGTTGTGAATATTAGCTCCTGTGAATTGTTCCGAAACCGGTTTACCATCCACGATCTTATCGGAATGTGAATCAGCTGGGCGTAAAAATGAAGAAAGTGCCCATTTTTGAAATTCTTTATCCCACAATTCACGATTTTCATGCTTCGGCATCAGTAGAATGGCAACTGATAGAATTTGGCTGTTCCATGCGTTCTCTTCCGCTTTCGTATCGTTCTTGATTTGGTGAGGAGGTGTCTTGTTGACAAACCGGTTGGCTTCGTGACGAACAACATTTCGTATACCTTCTCGGACGTCAACAGGTAAATCGTTCCAAATCCACCAACCCGCCCGTCCAAGCATATGCGCCCAATGTGCGGACTGCCATTGATCGCCCCATTGCTTACCATCCAACGTCGGTTTACTGCCGGTTTTGTGGGTGGTTATAAGATATCGCGCCATCGGAACAATAATATCATTCAACAGATTTTCTCGAGACAGGCCTACTATCGATTCATCATAAGGACCAAAGCGATACAAAAATGAAAGCCCTGCGATGGTTCCTGTATTCGGCCTTATAAAATGTTCGCCACTCTTACTATCAGTTAGAAGCAGCATTGAGGAATCTTCCGCCCATGGATGCATTTTACCAATCAAATAGTGTGCTTGCTTTTGTAATACTATATAAACACGTTCACAAAGTTCTTTCCGTTTTTCAGTTTGTATTTCAGCATTGATATTCATTGAAGGCGGCATGACTTCTTTGGATTGATGCATTTTTTTTGCTTTGGTGGAATCAATGTTTAAACAGACGAATAGAAGAATGCTGAACATAATTGTTTTATTTTTTAACATATGATATGGCCTCCATTAATTTTGTAGGATGATCGCGATTTATAGACCCCCAAAAAAACTTTTGAGTACAACTGGGATTCATTAAATTCATCCCACCTGATAATTTCTGCGTTAGGTTAATGGCTTTCATGATGAATCTATATAGTATTATTTTTATTAGAATTTTAACCTTGATAACAGAATTCTTTCCTCAATCAACCATCGCTTGATACAAGAGATTCGTATACCGGCTCCACACATCATCCAGATTGTAGGGAGTGACCTGATTCATGAAGACGCCAACCAGTTCCGCTTCGGGATCGACGAAGAAATAGGTGTTCGTGTATCCACTAAAACCATAAGTTCCCTTCGACCATAACTTGCCGAAAATAACAGGTTCGATCACGACTTGCACACCAAGGCCAAAGCCGGATTCTTTGCGGTCGAAGAAGGGGGTGTCGTTGTCTTCATCGCGTAGGAAGTTGGACGTCATTAGTTCGATAGTTTTTGGACTGAGGATGCGCACTCCGTTTAATTCTCCCTTATTTAACAGCATTTGAGAAAAACGCGCATAGTCCATGGCAGTGGAGACGAGACCGTGGCCACCAGGTAGAAGGCGGCGATTTTTGAAGGAATCTGTACTGAGGGGGCTGACTTTCAAAATACCGGATTCATCGTTGGTGTATACTGTCGCCATGCGATCCCACTTTTCTTTGGGGATGATGTATCCGGTGTCATTCATCTCAAGAGGATCGAAAATTCGTTTTTTGAGAAACTCGTCCACGGATTGTCCGGAAATCACTTCGATCAGGCGGGCGAGGACATCGGCGGAAAAACCATAACAAAAAGTGGCGCCGGGATGACGAATCAGCGGGAGACCGGCAAGTTTTTTGATCATTTCAGCGAGCGTTTGCTGACTGTTGAACAAATCCGCTTCCTGAAAACGTTTTGTATAGAGACTGTCCTCCCCTAACAGAGGGACTAACGTTCCATATGAGATACCTGAGGTATGGGTGAAAATGTGGCGGAAACGGATGGGGGATTTGGCGTTTTCCAAGATCATTTCGCCGTCTTTTTCTTCAACATACACTTTGGGATTTTTGAATTCGGGGAGGAAATCAGAAACAGGATCGTTCAGAAGATATTTACCTTCTTCCATCAGGGTAAGGGCTGCGGCGCTGACGATGGGTTTGGTCATGGAGAAGACTCGAAAAATATCTTCTTTTTGCATTGCTTCTTTTGCTTCAATATTCCGCAAACCATAGGAATTGTAATGCACGATTTTGCCTTTGTGCAAAGCGATGACGACGATACCGTTCATCTTTCCCTGGCCGACGTAATCTTGCATAAGCGCGTCAAAATGTTCAAGACGGGCTGAAGACATAC